>NZ_AUTI01000320.1:0-13705 GCF_000497995.1 Pseudoalteromonas sp. TB25 | reverse complement strand
CCGAAATCCACCAGCGTTTGAATGTCACTACCAATACGTTCGGCTGATACTTGAGCTGCTATGTCATGTAATTTTTGCTGTTCTGTGTATTGAAGTTGTGTTTTCCCATGTGCTGATAGTGCAAGTGTGCAGGCACCTGCAATTGCAGTAAATTTAAGTAACGTTGTTGTGATTTTCAAAGGTGTTTTAAGCATCTATTAGCTCCTAATTATTATAGTGTAACCATTACTTAACTAAGGTTTTATGGCAATACATTTGAGGTAGATGCAGAAAGGAGCACGCTAAAGCGCATTTACAAGAGGTTATTAGGATAGTAAGAAGCCCACTACCTTTTATAGGTACTGGGCCAAAATTTATTATGCATACTTTTAATAAGTGGTTTTAATATCAAATTCTTTCAAAAAGGCCTCATGTACTCCTAAGCTTGCAAGCACACCAGCAGAAAACATAAATATTAATACAAATGCTAAACAGCTCAAAAACTCCGAACTATTTTCAGGATTAATATAGTAGTTAAGTAAAAAACCACTCAACACACCTATAAAAGCTATTTTGCTAAATAAAAAGTAACTCGGGATCTCAAATGCCCAAACAGAGGTATTGTTTACAAACTGCCTATATCCATACGTCATAAAAGCCAACATACCAACAATACTAATTGCAAAAGTAGACACTGTGGTTAACACGCTCATATTTTTATAAATAAGCACATACCCTAATCGTAAAGAATAGATAAATACCGCAAACCACGCTAAAACAGCAGGCCCTAGAATCAACCCCATTTCCAATCCTTGAATAACGTCTAAGTAATTAATTGCTAATACAATATTATATTTAGAGGTTAAATTACAAACCTTGTTACACAATAATCTATAAAAAAATGCGATTTTCGTGGCACACTGTAATTGTGTATACATTAATAGTTTAAGTTATGCGTCAGCTAAAAGAAGATACAATTAAAAGTAACCTTATTGAGTCGCAGCAAAGTGCATACGGCCCAGTATGCGTGTATCAAAACAAAGAATACCGTTGGTTAACGCTTGCACAAAAAACCAATGAAGATATAACAATTCAAGGCGTTATGAACCTTATACACCCTGAGCAAGTAATAGTGCCTGTAAACCAATGTATGATGTTATTTTTACTTAAACCGGTAGATACACTAAATATATTAAATTTAGGTTTAGGCACGGCAGGGTTTGAGCGAATTATGTATCACTTGCAAAGTAATACGCCTTACATAAACACCATCAATACATTTAACACGGTAGAAATAAACCCAAGCATTGCCTTAATTGCAGCCCAGCACTTTAAGTTACCTATTAAGCACAGCAGCTATTTACAATGCGCCGAGCAATATATTACCCAATGCACTGATCACTTTAACGTAATCACTATCGATATTTTTAGTGGTGAATATCATCAGCCTTTTTTAACCAGCGATAGCTTTTGGCAAAATATAAATCGCTGCAGTGAGCAAAATACGCAAGTAATCATTAATTTAAACCCACAAACTGGCCAAGAGCTGCAAATGCTTTTAGTACTTTTAAGGCAACATTTTAAGTGCTTAGCGATAATAGAGTTTAACGAATACAAAAATATAGTGATCATACTAAGCCAGCAAACATTAATGCATATAAACGTTGATGAAATACAAAACTCACCGGTGTTTATAAACTTTGCGCCAGACCTTTATAAAAGTATTAACAGCATTTACCACATTGAATGAAACGCTTTACCGCCCAGGTTCATGTTTTTCATAGCACGGTAAGCTTGTTTCTAACTTCTCCCAGTTAGCTTTAGACGTAACAAAATTATGCGATAAAACCTGCTCAGTAATATCGGTATCGAATATTCCTAAACGAATTCGTATTCTGCTTTTGTCATCATTATTGCTACTGTAAACAGGCGAGCCACAACATCTACAAAAATAACGTGTGCGCCCTGCTTTAAAACTATATTCACTGAGTCGTTCTTGCCCTTTTGTTATTGTAAAGTCACTTGTATTTACAAAGCCATTGGTTGCAAATGCAGTCCTGCTGTTTTTTCTGCACAGTGAACAATGACAATGAATAATAGTAGGGCGTGTTGTTCTTTGGTGGTTGAATTTGCAGCAGTGTGTTTGGTATTTAGGCAAGGCAGAGCCTATGATATGTGGTTGTTCCCCATACATAGGCGATAACGCAGCATAGATGCCAAACATGCGCTGCCCTTTGGGTTCTTTCTAGGGACGATTGACTCTTTGTTGCTCGGTTTTTACTTAGCCCACTAGGTTACAAACCTTGCGCCGCGATTAAATCGCCCCTAGATTGAACAAATTTCAATCCATAAAGATCAACACGCCCTAGTTATACTGCCCGACACTTCAACGTTTACTTCACCACACAAACACGAACCCGTATACATATAACATCCTAACTATTAAATTATTTTTATACTCAGTTAAAATTTGCTGAGTTGATTTTATAAATACAATAACAACATTATATTTCTCAAGCTCTATTAAACCATAACTTTTATTTTAGTGATTGACATAAAAACATTAAATTGGTTACATAACCTTTGCTTTAAAGTTATAGCCAAAACAATAATTGGTTAACCAAAAACATCTAAACTTACTGAGACCCAATTATGCATTTTAAACACATGTCACTTTTATGTTTGTTAAGCGCGTTAGCGTCGTGTTCAACCATTCAAAAAAATACATCGAGCGATTGGCTACTTATTGATAATTTTGAAAACTCTCTTAGCGACTGGCAAAGTGTCGATACCCAAAATGAAACTAAGCCACAGGTCAAAAACCCTCAAATCACGGTTATACAACCAGAACAAACAAACTCATCAATAAATCATTATTTACTAAAAAAGCCTGCACGCGATGGCATTGTTGGAAATCGTAAAGCGCTTTCTTATACAAAACTTCCACAAGCGGTTGAAGTTGGCGCCACCTACACATTTTATATGCGTATAAACGTGGCTGCGTTTCCTAATAACCATGCTTTTGGATTGAGTAACCTTTCTCCAGCGCTAATAAATAAACATGCGTACGATGCGTTTGAGCCAACACTTCGCGTAACCGATAAAACAGAATCAAACGGGTTTGTAAACGATGGCGCTTTAATGGTTAAAACCGACAGCGGATATAGCAACATTCAAAACTACACTACAAAACAGTCAGCTAAACCTCTGCAAACAAATACTTGGTACGACGTATGGTACGTTGTTAATAACGCAGCAGCCTCAGAGCAAGGTCAGCAATATGATGTTTACGTAAAAGGTGGTGAGTTTAACAGTCAAACGCTGGTATATAAAAATGCACAATTTAGAATGAAGCGCGAACAACCTCTTATATACTTTTTAGCAAACTGTAATACAGGCCCAATTAAAAAGCCTTACGGAAATGGTGGTCTCAGATATGACGATTTATACATGAGCGAAGGAATAAACCTAAGTAACCCAACGCAATAAATAAGAATAATACTCATAATTAGTGCCCTACAAACCTGCATTTAAAAATACTTAAATGGTATGATACTCGTCATTATTTGCCATTTAAGTTTTTAAAATGTATCGATTATTTGAAAAAATGACAAAAGCATTTCCTGAGGACCAACCCACTCAGCCGCCTTCTACTTTATTTGCTTTTTGTCGCCACTACACCAAAGGAATGGAACTGTCGTTGCTGCTTATGTCAATCAGTGCCGCCATGCTCGCTATTTTAGAGGTTTCTTTATTTAGCTACATGGGCCAACTTGTTGATTGGTTAACCGCCTACACGCCCGAAACTTTGTTTATAGAGCAAAAGTCTGAACTTATTAAAATGGCTGTCATGCTGTTATTAGTATTGCCCATTGTTGTCTTTTTCCATTCTGCTATTTTGCACCAAGCATTGCTTGGCAATTATCCTATGTCAATTCGTTGGTTAGCACATCGTTATTTACTGCGCCAAAGTGTTAGCTTTTATCAAAATGAATTTGCAGGAAGAATAGCCACTAAAGTACTGCAAACTTCTTTAGCCGTTCGCGAAACAGTGACCAAACTACTCGATGTATTAATGTATATCGTGGTTTATTTTGGCTCAATGGTATTTTTAGTTGCCGAAGCTGATTGGCGCTTAATGATCCCTTTATTAGTTTGGTTGGTTTTATACATTTGCGTGCAACTTTACTTTGTACCGCGCCTTAAAAAAATTGCCAGCTCACAAGCCGATGCGCGCTCAGAAATGACTGGTCGTATTGTTGATAGTTATACTAACATTTCAACTATTAAATTGTTTTCGTATACCCAGCGTGAAGAGCAATACGCAAAACAAAGCATGGATGTATTTTTACAGCCTGTGTACAAGCAAATGCGCTTAGTAACCAGTTTAAACTTTGTTATTCAAAGCTTAAATTACCTATTAGTATTTTCTGTTGCCGCTGTATCACTTTATTTATGGTCGCTTAGCGTAATTAGCGCCGGAGCTATTGCTGTTGCTGTTAGCTTAGCGCTTAGATTAAACGGTATGGCGCAGTGGATCATGTGGGAAATAAGCAGCTTGTTCGAAAACATTGGCACCGTAGCNTAGCCGATGGTATGAAAACACTGTCGAACCCTATCGAAGTTGCCGATAAACCAAATGCTGATACGCTTAACGTAAGCCAAGGTGCTATTGAGTTTAACAACGTACACTTTAACTACGGCAAAGCTGCAAAAGAGACTAATCGCAGCCCTGTAATGAACGGTTTAAACTTAAATATTAAACCTGGCGAAAAAATTGGTTTAGTCGGTCGCTCTGGCGCGGGTAAATCAACACTTGTTAACTTATTACTGCGCTTTTACGATACCGACTCTGGAACAATAAAAATTGATGGGCAAAACATCACAGACGTTAGCCAAGAAAGCCTACGCCGCTACATAGCAATGGTAACGCAAGATACCTCCTTGCTTCATCGCTCAGTAAAAGACAATATTTTGTACGGTCGCCCCGATGCAACCCACGATGAGATGATCAACGCGACCAAACAAGCTAAGGCGCTTGAGTTTATAAACGACTTGGTCGACAGCAAAGGCAATAAAGGCTTTGATGCACAAGTGGGCGAACGCGGTGTTACGCTTTCAGGCGGTCAACGCCAACGTATTGCTATTGCACGTGTACTACTTAAAAATGCCCCCATACTTATACTCGACGAAGCCACCAGCGCACTCGACTCAGAAGTAGAAGCCGCAATTCAGGCAAGTCTTGATGATTTAATGACAGGTAAAACAGTTATTGCCATAGCGCACAGGCTATCAACCATTGCACAAATGGATAGATTAATTGTACTTGATGACGGCGGCGTAGTTGAGCAAGGCACTCATGAACAATTAATCGCTAAGGGTGGAATGTACGCAGCCCTATGGACACACCAAACAGGCGGGTTTATAGGCGTCGATTAGCCATTAATATTACATTACGGTAGAGGTAGTTTTATTCTGCTTCTACTTTAAACAAAAAAGCGAAGATGCCTTAAAGGCTCTTCGCTTTTTTTATCGTTATAAATAAATTTTATAACTTTTTTATAAATTAAGAGATTAGCCTTAACCCTATCATTATCAGCATAACCACATTAGCAAGTACGCCGATTAAAAAAAAGTAACTACGTGGGCTTGGGTTTTTCTCCGTTGCTATAGCGTAGTACAGCGCCATGTGAATTAAACGCGCAATTAAATACACCCAAATACACATTGCAAAAATCGGGCTTTGATAATTAATTACAAACGCAAATAACACCGTACCTATAAATAATGCACTGTTTTCAAGCGTATTATGAAACGTACGATGTGCTCTAAATATAAAGCTGTCGTGCGATAAATCCTCGTCAATTTTACCTGGTACAGCATTTGGTTCTTTAGCTTTGCTAAAAGTAGCCACAGCCCACTGTACAAGCAACATAATTAAATAGAGGTAAAATGCCAAATAGGCCGAAAGTGCAACTTCAGTCATTATTAAATCCCTTGTTTTGTTTTTAACTTAGTATTGATTGCAATTTTGAAGCCTAAGCTAACACACTGATATTCAAAGGGTTAATCTAATAGACCGAATTACATATGTAAGTAACACACAGCATTGTATAAAATTTACTTGTTATAATTTTAAAAAATAACATCAAAACTAAACTGTATACTGCTGGATTTACTCCGATCTATAAAGTTTAAACTCTTCAAGCGAAGCATCCCATAACGCTACCTGATTACGCCCCAAGGACTTAGCCTCATAAAGAGCTAAATCAGCCTGTTCAATCAACTCAGAAGGTGTTCTGGCTTTAAATTTAATAGACGTAACCCCAAAGCTACACGTAACAGGAATATCTTCAAATGTCGCTTTTTCAACTTTAATACGAATAGCCTCAGCTATACGTATTGCTTGCTCTTGAGTTGTGTTGGGCAAAATAATACAAAATTCTTCGCCACCAAAACGGGCCACGCTATCACTTTTACGTATATTAGCTTGTAAAAGTTCGGCTACGCCACAAAGTACTGTGTCACCAATGCTATGCCCATAGGTGTCGTTAACGCTTTTAAAATGATCAATATCGACCATTAAAATACAGTACTCTTCAATCTGAGGTAAATCCATAAAGTCGCGATTCATAACCTCAAATAAAATACGACGGTTATAACAATTGGTCAAAGGGTCTCTTGCTGCCAAATAGTCTAACTCTTCATTACGTTTTTTAGAGGCAATAAAACTTCTATAAACCAGTAATACAATAGCTAAACAAGCGGCTAATAAAAATGCTAGCGCAATACTGGCGTATTTATTCTTTGAAAGCTCTAGCTCTGATATAACTCTAGCTTGGGCGGCGATTTCAATTTGATTATTTTTCTTTTCAAGCTCAAGCTTATGGCGTTTTTCTTTTTCTCTTAACGTCTCAAGCTCTATTTCCATTTTGTGCGAATGTAAATGTGCTTTTTCAAGCGCCAATTTATCTTCATTTCTTTCATTTTGAATGATATCGGTTAGGGCTATTTCTTCTTCTGCATAACGAAGTGACTCTTCTATACGACCACGCAATTTTTCTGCTATTCGAATTTCACGATAGGCATATAGCATATGTAACTTATCATCTATTTCGGTTGATAAAGCGAGTGACCTTTTTAGTAAAGAAATCGCCTCATTTGTATCAATACCAATTAAAATGCCCGCAAGCGCAGTAAGCGACTTTATCTCATAAAGTTTACCACCTGCTTCTCTGGCAAACGACAATGACTCTTTGTAATACTCTATAGCCTTGTTGTTATTTCCTTGGGCACGATAAATATTACCAATAATACGTGCGGTTGTAGAAATGTACGATGTAAGGTTTTTGTTTTTATAAGTGATATAAGCTTTTTTAGCATATTGCATTGCTGATGCTAAGTCGCCAGATTCGAGGTTAATAACAGCCATTTCTCTTAAAGCTGAAGCGAGCGTTTTTTCCTCGACCATACCTTTTGGCAAATCGATAGTTATTTGATAGAAAAATTCGGCCTGATCAAACTGCCTTAATCGTGTATATACCAGTCCCATTTGATTTGATGTTTTAGCAATCCCAAGCATGTTATTTACTTTTTTATAATATAAATATGCCTCATTTATATGTTCAAGTGATTTTTCATAAAGGTTAATATGACGATAAATAATACCCGCCCCTAGTAATGCCTTAGCAAAGCCAACAGGGTCGTCAATGTCTTTATGTATTTCTAATGCGCGAGTGGAGTAATCAAGGGCTAAAACTAAGTTATCTAAATAACGATGTGCTTCTGCTAGTGTATTTAAAGTACGCGCCATTAGCTTTAAATCACCTAAATTAGAATATACCTCTAAAGCTTTTGTATAAAAGTGAGCCGTTTGCTCTCTATTTTTGAGGCGTTTATACGACTGAGCTAATTTTTTATACGTTTCACCTAACTGTCTTTGTATTAATTCGTCTTCGTCAACAAGGTATTTTAAAGCAGATGTATATTGCGCGTTCGCGTTATTGTACTTTTTTTGTTCATAAAGCGAATCCCCCTTAGTAAGGAGCACTTGCGCTATAAAAAAGTCATCGCCATATACAAGGGTTGTTGGTAATAAAGTTTCAATGCGGGTAGTAAGTTCGTCATAACGTTTTTCTTCTAATAATATATTTATATAATTAATAGATGCCTTTATTTGGTTTCGTGAATCATTTAATTTGCTGTAGTAAACAGAGGATTGTAAAAAGTGCTCGAGTGATTCATTAATATTGTTATTTTTTTTATTCGCCCTACCTAGCAAGTTATGTAGCTTTGCGCTGAGTAACGTGTCATCAGCACTTTGCGCTTGTGACAACAACGACTTACTTAGTTCAATACTTGTTATAACGTCAGTATCTATAAGTAATTCAGCTCTTTTTAGCAGCCCTGCATTAGATTCATTAGTTAAACTGTATGAGGTGGTTTCTTGTGCGTAAGCGCTGTTTAAGCTAACAAACAAAGCAAAAAGCAAAGCTTTCACTAAAAATGTAAAATTATAAATTCGCTTTACAATGAAACTATGTATTTGCGAAGGTAAATCCATATTTCGCTTATGATTCAAGTAGGTATAAAATTCCATATTTACCATTTTAGTAATTTATTATTAATACAATTCAAAAGGCTGATGATAAAATATACAAACCGGCGCAATACATCAAGTATTGCTGCTATATGAATACTTTTAATTTATAATTTTAGCATAATTATGCATATAGCAAGCCTAGCTTCTTAGTTTTAGTGTAACTAACACAATACCATGATCGGTACTTAAATCATCACGCTCAAATTCGGGGTTAATTAAGTGACGATCATAAGTATTATACTCAATCACCTCAAAAAAACTGCCAAGGTAGCTGGCATCAAACTCACAAGATAATAAAATATAATCAAGCACGGAGCTGCTCGCGCCATAATAATGTGTTGGTGCTCTTAAGGGCATAAGCTTAGTTGCATTAACATTTTTTGCTTCGTTTTCATCAGCTAAATCAAAAATGCTATTGCTTTCACTATCGCTTATTTCATCGCTAGTCATTGCCTCACCATTAGACAGTTCATCTTCGCTTAGCTGCGACTTAACAAACAAATCCCATGAATCATTTAAACAATATTTAGCGAGGTAGGTTTTAGCATCAAATGCAGGCGCAAAGCGTAGCGTACTTGTCAGTAAATGGCTTAATACGCCATCCGCTAGTTCATTATTAAAGTCCCCCATTAATAGCATGGGTTGTTGCGTAGCTTCGCGACGGGCAATCATTTGTATCATTAGTAATGTAGCTTCACTGCCACGCTGAATAGTTGAGCCCCACCCACCCGCTACATTCGCTTTTAAAATTTCAATTATGTTTTGCTCGGGTGTAAGCTCTTTATTATGCTCATCGACATTAATCATTGGGCGCTTAGATTTAAAATGCACCACGTAACAATCAGTATTGCCTATATGCGGCAGCGTTATAGTTGCTCTTAGTACTTTACGACTAAAAGTAAACTCACTATTAAGGCCAAGCGCATATGCAAGCTCACTATCGTGCTCAACCGCTGCTACTTCAACTATGGGGTATTTAGAGGCGATTGCCACTACAGGGCGTTTATAAATAAAGTCATCAATCACCTCTGGCGTATCAACTACAGCAAAGTAATTATAACCTTGCTCGCCTACTAGCTCTTTTAATGAGTCAATGCTAAACACTTCCTGAAAACCAATCACATCAGGGGCATGTTCTGTTAAGTAATCAACAATCCAACGCTGCTTTTTAGCCCACTGCTGCGCGGTATAAATTTTCTCAAACTCATAGTATGCATTGGGCGGCTCAAGATAGTTAAACAGGTTAAATGTGGCTATTTTTAGTTGGGTGTTAATAATTCCAGATTCATCACTTTTTAAATCTGTATCTAACTGTTTAAGATCTTGATTGCTGATGGGGTTCGCCTAAGTAAAGTTGAAAGTGTTGCTGGCTTATAAACTATCATTTTATTACATGTTTACGTAATAAATCAGCCAGCTTAATTGTAATTTTATACACTCTTTTACTTTATACCAATCCGCAATAATACTTAATCATTTTGCTGGGCTAAACGTGTCGCTACCTGTGTTAAAAAATTCTCATTTAGAACAACTAAATAGCGAATTTTTTGCCTAGCTATCAACCCGTTTTTCCAGCCTCAAAATAGATCACTTAATTAAGCGAATTGGTATTAGTCTTTATTATATCCCTCAATAAATAGCATTAACGTGCTTAACCATATAAAATTCGCGGCAATTAAATATGAGCGAAGCGACATTGTAATGAGTAGAAAGATTGAACTATTAGCCCCAGGCGGTGATGTTAACGCGGTAAAAGCCGCCATTGTAGCCGGTGCTAATGCGGTTTATTGTGGATTAGATACCTTTAATGCACGTAACCGAGCGTCTAATCTTTCGTTTGATGAGCTTAACGGCGCACTTCGCCTAGCCCATGAATACGGCTGTGAAATATTTTTAACGCTAAACGTAGTTATATTAGAGCACGAAATGGGAGCGCTATTTAAGCTACTTAACCAACTCGTAAATACCACGCTCGATGGCATTATTGTGCAAGATTTAGGGTTATTCAATATAGTTAAAAAGCACTTTCCTACTTTGCATATTCACGCATCAACTCAGTTAACCACCCATAACGAATCACAGGTTGAGTTTTTAGCGCGCATTGGCGCTACACGTGTAAATTTATCGCGCGAGCTTAACCTAACTGAAATTAAAATATTGACCGACGTAGCGCACAAATGTGATGTATTAACCGAGGTGTTTGTACATGGTGCATTGTGTATTGCGTTTTCGGGGCAATGTTATTCAAGCTCAGTAAGTGTGGGTAACTCAGGTAACCGTGGTCGTTGCTCACAAGCATGTCGTGATGAATACGAGCCAACGGCTATGGGTAACAAACATCCGTTAAACTTAAAAGACAATTCAGCCTATTTTGATTTACCAGAGCTGGTAGCCGCAGGTGTTGACTCGTTAAAAGTAGAAGGTCGCATTAAAGGTGCTAACTACGTTCATACCGTTATTGATAGCTGGCGCAAACAAATAGATACCTTTGTACAAACAGGTAACTTAATTGAAGACGATTCAAGCTTATACAAAGTATTTAACCGTAATTTTACTAATAAGTTTTTGCAAGGTGACATGACAAAAAACATGTTTACCGACAACCCGCGCGACCATAGCTTTAATCACGCTAACGAAAAGAGTAACGCAATTTCGGTTGTGCAAATTTACGATGCACAACAAGAACTCGCCGCAGAAAAAAATGACATTGATACGTTAGTTAAAAAGAAGATTGAGTTTTTAGATATTTCAAAACGAGAACTACGCTTTGAGTTTAGCGGCCAATTAAACCAGCCATTTACAGTCACACTGACAATAAACAATAAACACGACAACACCTTAGCAGAGCAAAGCGCCTTTCAACCTCTACGCTTTGAAGTTCAATCGCAAATGCCTATGCAAACCGCCGATAAATCGGTTGTTGATATTGCAGCTATTGATAAACGCTTTAAAACCTTTAGTAATGCCAATTTTGAAATTAAAAATATGAATTACTCAAACTTAGGCGATAACTTGAGCATTCCGTTTAAAGAGCTTGCCCGTATTAAGAAGCAAGTCGCGTTTTTATTAAACGAAGGCAAAGACGTCCTCGCCCCTGTTGAACTGCCAAAACTAATAAACCACCCTAAAGCCGATAACAAAACAACACTCTCTATTTTAATATCGGACATAAAAGACGTTCATCTATGTGATTTAACAGGTGGCGATGTCTACTTTAAATTACCAGAGAGCTTTAGAACCGATAACGATAAATACATTAATGTATTTTTAGAGCACCCACAGTTAATTCCGTGGTTTCCGGCGGTGTTAATTGGTAAAGATTTTGAAGAAGCGGTACGTTTGCTCGAGGTTGTAAAACCTAAGCTTATTATTAGTAACAACACAGGCGTTGCATTTAAAGCAGTACAAATGGGTATTGACTGGATTGCAGGCCCGTTGTTAAACACCACAAATTCTTATGCGTTACTAACACTACAAGAAGATTTAAACGCAAAAGGCGCGTTTATTTCAAACGAAATAAACAAACCACAAATGCGTAATATTAAACGTCCTAACAACTTTAAAATGATGTACAGCATTTATCATCCAATACTAATGATGACTAGCCGACAGTGTTTTTTCCAGCAAACAGTAGGATGTAAAAAACCACGTATTGACGCAAGCTGTATGCTGAGCTGTAAAAAAGAAACTACCGTTACCAATGTTAAAGGTATTAGCTTTGCTATTGATAAACAAAAAGGCGGCTACCCAAGTATTTATAACCATGAGCAATTTTTAAACATGGATATTGTGAGTGACTTTGCCGACAAATTTGACGAGTTTATGATTGATTTAACCGACATTGGTTCAGGCGATAAAGAAAAGCTAGACAAAGCCGTGTTACTTGCGCATTTTCAAGATTTAATTAATGGGCAAACACAAGCGGTTGAACACTTAAATAGCTTGGTTAAAGTACAAACCCGTCAGCAGTATGTTGAAGGCCTAAACAGCTAAGGTAACTAACATGACATTGCCATTATTATATTCATTACAACACTGCCCATACGCAATGCGTGCACGAATGGGTATTTTAATGGCAGAGCAACAAGTACTTCTACGCGCTATAAAAACTAAAAATAAACCGCCGCATCTATTGCAAATATCGCCTAAAGGCACTGTGCCTGTTTTATTACTGCCTAATAACCAAGTTATAGATGAAAGCCTCGATATAATGCTTTGGGCTTTAAAGCAAAACGATCCGCATAATTTACTGCATACTCAAGACCCATTAGCACTTGAGCGCATGCTTGAGTTAATTAAGCTAAACGACACGCAATTTAAACCCGTACTCGAAAAGTACAAATTTTATGCTCGTACAAAAGACATGGCACAAATTTATTACCAAAAAGCCTGCGAAGAGTTTATTAAGCAATTTGAAGCAAAACTAACCACCCATAAATACTTGATGGGCGATGAAAAAAGTCTAGCCGATTATGCCCTGCTGCCATTTATTAGACAGTTTGCCCGTGTAGATAAACACTGGTACTTACAAAGTGAATACACGCATGTACGCGCATGGTTAAACGAGTTTTTACACGCCCCCATGTTCACCAAAGTCATGGCCAAATTTGATTTGTATATGGACTGCGGCGAAGAGTTTTTATACGGCGTTAAAAAGTCTTAAATTAGCCTTTGTTTTATAAGGAATTACATTACTTTAACTAGCTGTAAATCTCAGCATTGAATTATTCTCATCATCGGATTTAAGCCCTATATTTACGCTATACTGCCCTCCCCATTATTAACAAACGCTATGCATTATGAACTACTCAAACTTTGGCACTAAATTTACACAACCCAACGGCATTACCCAATTAATGGAAGACTTAGGCGGGGCTAAAAACAGTAACAATCCTAATATTGTTATGCTGGGTGGCGGTAATCCCGCATTAGTACCACAAGTAAATGAGGTTTTTTTAAGTGAATTACAAAAACTTGTTGCCAGCAATAAAGTATCGCAAGTATTTGGCCTTTACGATGGCCCAACCGGTAACGACGAGTTTAGAGCCGCATTAGCTGGCCAGCTAAGTAAAGAGTACGCATGGGATATTAGCGCCGATAACGTAGCACTTGGCAATGGCAGCC
>NZ_AUTI01000319.1:0-9988 GCF_000497995.1 Pseudoalteromonas sp. TB25 | reverse complement strand
CCGACGCAAAGGTGTACCCGCATTTTCGGCTAAATCACGAATTTCGAGTACCTGTTTATGATCCTGCCTGCTAGCCAGAACATCTACTTTCTCTATTTCTTTTTGCATTGAGGTAATGGTTGTTTTTGCCTTTTCAAGCGACCTTCCTGAGCCCAACATTGAGCGAGCAGGAGCAGTTAAAGCAATAGCAACACCTGCTACAGTAGGATGAACACCTGACTGTAACATCATCCACCAGGTGGCAAGACCAATGATAATGTAAAAAAGCGGTTGTCTTATTCCGGCATAATTGGCGGCTACTAAAAAAGTAAATAGAACAACGGCGCATGACAAATACATCACCGATATTTCTTGGGTATAAAACACGGCAATAACGAGTATTGCCCCCACGTCGTCAACAATCGCAAGACCTACAATAAAAGCCAACAAGCTTGTTGGTATGTGTTTTCTTACAATTGTAAGCACACCTAATGCAAACGCAGTATCGGTTGCCATGGGTATACCCCAACCAATCAGTGAATCTTGCCCCCAGTTAAACAGCGAATAAATACCAGCTGGCACGACCATTCCGCCTATGGCGCAAAAAATGAGCATGTGTCTATTTTTGGGCTCAGCTAAATCCCCAGCAAGTACCTCTCGTTTTATTTCAAGCCCTAGCAATAAGAAAAATATCACCATCAAACCATCATTAATAATGTGTTTAAGCGAGGTTTGTAGCTCAAAGTTTCCTAATGAGATCCCAATAGGCGTATGCACTAAGTTTAGATAGGTAGCTGAATAAGCTGAATTTGCCCACCATAGTGCAATGATTGTAGATACCAGAAGAAACAAACTAGAAGTGGTTTGAGCACGCATAAAATTAGAAAATGGGGTGTGCATATAGTCTAAGCCACGATTTAGTATATTTTTAGAATCGTTAGGCATATCAGGTAGCCTTATAAATTGTGGGTGTTCGTTTTATCAAAACTTTTAAGATTTAAGTTCTCCAGCTTTACTATCAGTCAACAAACACTTCGCCTTAAAATTACTTACATTAAGACGAAGTGCACACCCCTAATTAATCTAATGTAAAATTAGATTAGAGATAGATTTAATCATTGTGTTATTACGTTATAAGGGTAAATATTTTCGCGGTTTTGGAATGCCAAAATAGCCGCATTTTTAATTATTCCTTGCTCAATGTTTATTGCACGGCGAATGGTTTCATCTTTTTGCCACTGCAAAGCACCTTTAAGTATCGTTTGTAAATATACAATGAGCGCCGCAGAGATTGAACGCGTCGCGCTTTCCCATAAATAACTCGGTGTATGATCAACGCCATAATAATCCGTGTTGTTATATCGAAATAAAGGGTTTTTAAACGTTGTCGGCTTTGCAAAAAAGAATCCCATCCCCTCATCACAGCTAACATCAATAATTAAGCTGTTAGGTTTTAAGGAGTCTGCTTCTGATTCAATTACAAAGTTAACCGGATGAGCTGTTTCTTGATAAATCCCGTTCACGATAATATCGGCTTCGCTAATAAGATCGCTAAGTGGTCGATTAGTCCCATCATGTTCAACAACCATCATGCGAGCTTCTCCTTCAACACCTTCTCGTACCTTAACATAATGACAATCTAATATTTCTTCACGCACTTCGTGATCAGGACGCTGAATACAAATTGTAATATATCTAAAGCCATGCGCTTTAAGGGCGTAAATAGCGCCTCTACTCACTGCACCAAAACTAAATATAATCGTTTTACGTTGATCGCCATAATGACCATCAATACCCTTAAGTTGCAAAGCATGTATTACAGCGCAATACCCTGCCATTTCATTGTTTTTATAAAAAGTATGGCGCCCTACATTTCCGTTTGGTGACCACACATACATATCTTCAAAAGCAATTAAGGTAAGTTTACGCTCTATCGCCGCTTGTGTTATTTCATGCTGTTGAACGCAGTGGGCATAGCCCCAAATAGTGCCTCCTTCGCGCATTTCTTCTAAGTCAGCAAGTACAGGCTTTGCGATAATGGCAGTGCCAATATGGGTAAGTATTTCGCTGCGAGATGCAATGCCACCCGTTAACGTTGCAATATATTCATCGCTAACATTAAAAGCGGTGCCATAGCCTTGTTCAAACACCATTTGTTTTCTAAGATTTTCGGGAATTCGTAATAAGTGCTCTGGGTGAATAGGATACCGTCTTTCATCTGTCTTGCGGGATGTTCCGATAACGCCGATAGTTAATTCACTCATGCTAAGTCCTGTTTATAAAGTAAGTACGCTTGAGTTCATCAACGAATAATCGTACTTCGCCAATAAACTTAGGCGGTGTTTTTTCTGTACATTTATGGCTCGGATGAACCAACTCTATTTTACAAAGGTGTAATTTTGACAATAAATAATGAAGAGCAGTGAGTTAACTTGCATTGAGTTGCAAGCTGAAGACTATTACCTTTTGAGTAAAAGTGCTAACTGAGTATATCAGAAATAAGTATTGCTAACTTGGGTATCTCACACTGAAATAAAGGGAGTACTCGCTAATTACTGAGGTTTTACCTTAGTGATTTACTTTTTAGAGCAGGTTTAATCTGCTTTGTATTGGGTTAGCCGAACGTTTGGCTTTTATATCAACTTCGGCTATGTCCATGAGCGGTTATTACTAATTTTTTGTATGTAATCAAGATTTGGCTGCTTTGGTTTTCTTGTAAAGGCCAACTTATATGTATTCTTTTTTAACCTTTAATGGAGTCCCGTAATGTGGGTAATGCTCGGCGAGATATTTCCAAATAGCATGAGAGGATTAGGCTTAGGGGTTGCAGGGCTTGCTCAATGGCTGTCTAATTTTTTAGTCACTATTACCTTTCCCATATTGCTAGCCGGTGGAGGGCTTGTACTCGCATATTCGCTCTATGCATTTTTCACATTTATATCGGTGCTTTTTGTTATTTACCTAGTAACTGAAACCAAAGGAACAAAACTAGAAAACGTATAACTTTATCGTCCTAAATAGCTAAATTTAGGACGATAATTTTTTAGTGCCTACCCAACTAATCTATAACCTACCGCTGGCTCAGTTAAGATATGAATAGGGCTTGCAGGGTTTGCCTCAAGTTTTTGTCTTAGCTGCGCTACATGTACACGTATATACTCAGGTCTATTAATGTATTGCTCCCCCCATACCTGACTTAAAATAGCATTATGAGTAAGCACTTTATCTTTATTTTGAAATAACATAAGCAAAATTTTATATTCTTTATTAGTGAGCTTTACATCGCTACTGTTAAGCGTAACTGTGTGCTTACGCGGATCTATAATGATGCTACCGCATTGCAGTGCCAAACTCGGCTGTGTATTTACTCTTAGTAGCACACGCATTCTTGCCAGAAGTTCGTTTGCACTAAAAGGTTTGGTTATATAATCGTTTGCCCCATTATCAAGGGCTGTAACCTTTTCCACCTCGCCATCGCGAGCCGAAAGCACTAATATTGGTATTTGGCTCCATTGTCGTACTTCAAGTAACCAAGCTTGTCCATCCATATCAAGCAATCCCAAATCAAGTAACACTAAGTCAAAGCTTTGCTCACTCATTAATGAAAAACCATCAAGCCCTTTCGCACTAATTGATACGTTATAGCCACTGGCACCTAGTAATGTTTTTAAAAAACTTTGCAATGCAGGTGAGTCTTCTAGCACCAATACATTAATCATTCTTTGCACTCCAGCTAAGTATTGCTGTGGCTACTTGGGTCAGCTCATCAATAGCTAATACAAATTCGCCTTGATGAAACTGAGCAACTACATCGCAAATTACGCTACCAAGCCCAACTCCTTCATCCGAACTGCTTGGATGAGTAACTATGAGGTTGCTTACGGCTATTTTATAGTGTGTTATATTACCAATTCGTTCAGTATTAAAGTCCACTGTCGCCACTCCATCACCGTAACGTGCCGCGTTTTCGAATATATTCGCAAGCGCGATTTCTAAAAGTGTTATATCACCTATACAACAAGTAGCTTTATCAAAGACTAACGCTAAGTTAAAACCACTTAATTGCTGCTGCCTGCGTGCTTTAGCCTCAGTAACCAGTGTATGTACGTTGATAGCTTGCCACGCTAGCTGCTCTCCTATTTTATTTACCCGGCTAAGCTCCATCACTTTATTAAAATGCTGATTTAAGATTTCACTTTGCTCATAAATATTTTTTGCTTGTTCTGTAATTGATGCCTTACTCAGCTCAATATTTTCGTCAGCTAACATGCTTGATGAGCCCATAATAGTAGCCAAAGGCGTGCGTAGATCATGAGATAAACTACGCAGCAATGCGTTTTTAGCACGTTCTAACTCTGCTTGTACTTTCATCGATGCAGACTGGTTTCTAAGATTTGAGTTTTCGTGGACCTGAAACAACAAAGACAGTGCCGTATCTATAAATGCACGGTTTTCAGGACTAAGTTCGGCATCTGAACTAAAGCCGCCCCATTGTGTGTTTTGTTCGATATTGAAGTACTCTCCATTATCCATTGTATTATTGTTCCAACGAAGTGTAATACCTAGATGGTTTTTAATCGAAGTTGTAAATACTTGGCGCTGAGCGTTTATATCATCAAGCCCATTAAGCGCCTTAGCTAACTCATATAAACATCGTGTATTACTGGCATGTAACTGGGTATCACGAACGTTTTTACTTAGCTCGCCCGCCAATTTGCTTATCATCAAGCCAACTATAAGCATGACAGTAAAAGTGACTAAGTATTCAATTTTTTCGATATGAAATGTAAAGTACGGCAGTACAAAAAACCAGTCGGTACATGCCACACTAACTAACGTTGTAATCCCCGCTAAGGCGGCATTTTGACGCACCGCAACCCATGCCACCCAAAGTAATTGCAACATCACAATGTCGGTGGTCGTNGTTAGCCACTCTCGAACTGGAAAAATAGCCAGCACAATAAAAATAGGCGCAATTGTTGTCAATAAAAGCGGCTTAAGCCATTTATTAATACCCATTTGTGCACTCCCATAAAATTCTCTTTTATAGGTTACTGCTTTTTAATACGTTGTGTATAAAGTTTTTATAAAGATTTTTGGCTGTAGTGTTAAATGTTTATAAAGCTTAATTGATATGGGGTGACTCTTTTCTAAAATTCCATAGTCTTTGCTATGTAGTATTTTTTAAATAGGAACGCACATGGCACAGTTTGCAGTAATTGGATTAGGTAGTTTTGGTGTTACCGCCTCGCTTGAGCTTGCTAATCAGGGGCATCACGTTTGCGCAGCCGATATAAGCGAAAGCACCATTAACACGTTTGCTAATCAGTTAAATTACACTGTCATTTTAGATGCTAGTGATGAAACACAGCTTGCTCGACTCGACTTAACCAGCTGCCAAGCTGTATTAGTTGCAATTGGTGAAAATATAGAAGCGAGTATTTTATGCGTGCTGCATTTAAAAAACCTTGGTGTTAAACAAATATGGGTTAAGGCGTGCTCTAAAAGTCACCATCAAATTTTAAGTAAACTTGGCGTATCCCGTATTATTCACCCCGAAGAAGAAATGGGTATCAGAGTAGCACATGCACTTAACTACCCTATGGTTAACCAGTACTTTGCGCTTACACAATCTACATTTATTGTTGAGCTTGCCATAGATTTACATTTATCAGGGCGCAATATTGGCTGGCTTTTAAAAGAGCGTAACTCAGATATAAAACCGCTCACCTTACGCCGAGATGATAATTTTAATACAGACCTAACACTCGACACCGAGTTACGCCATGGTGATAGCCTTGTATTACTGGGCTCTAAACATTACCTAACAAAACTCACCAAACGGTTTAAAGCTTTATGATCAACTGGCAAGCACACGTACTTCCAAAGCAATTTAATCGCCGTTTAAAAAATTTGAAAAGGCCTGTTAACCCCCCTTTAATTTTAACTGCTGGTTTTTTTGCTCTCATTATTTTAGGCACTTGCTTATTACTATTACCTTTTGCAAGTGTTGAATCGCTTAGCTTTATTCAAGCTTTTTTTACTGCATCCTCTGCGGTTACAGTTACAGGCTTAGTTGTTATTGATACAGGCACTGCGCTAACCACATTTGGGCAATGTGTTGTTATGGTACTTATTCAAATTGGAGGAATCGGCTTTATGACCGTAGCCGTTATTTCATTTTTAAGTATTGGTAAAAACTTAGGATTAAAACAACGTTTACTTGCAAGCCAAGCATTCGATACCAGCGATTTAAATGGAGTGATCCATGTAGCTAGATGTGTAATAACTTACTCGCTAATAATTCAGACTATAGCATTTTGCTTACTTTTTATGAGCTGGGTAGATGACTATGGTATTGCGGGTAGCGCCTATCAAAGTCTATTTTATACTATTTCGGCTTTTAACAATGCCGGGTTTGCACTCGACAGTAATAGCTTAATGGCTTTTAAAAGTGATGTATCTGTTAATCTTATTATCAGTGCATTATTTATAATCGGTGGCTTAGGGTTTACCGTTTTAATAGATATATATCAACAACGTCGCTGGCATAAATTAGCAACTAATACACGTATTGTATTAATTGCAAGTGCTGTAATTAATTGCTGTGCATTTTTGCTTATTTTTTTATTTGAATATTCAAATCCAGCCACACTTGCCAACCTACCTATTAACGAGCAAGTAATTGCTGCCTGGTTTCAAGCAGTTACACCACGTACTGCAGGCTTTAATACTTTACCTATTAGCCAGCTCAGTTCCGACTCGACATTGCTTACATTGTTATTAATGGTAATAGGTGGTGGTTCGGTAAGTACAGCAAGCGGCATTAAAATAGGAACTTTTGTTATTTTACTACTTGCTATGTATAGCTATTTACGCCAAAAACCACAGGTAACCATATTTAACAGAGAGCTAAGCGACAAACTTGTGATAAAAGCATTGAGTGTTGTAATTTTATACTTATTTACGGCTTTTTTAAGCATCATGATTATGAGTAAAATCGAGAAAACGTCTCTTTTAGATATTACTTTTGAAGTAATTTCGGCATTAAGCACTGTAGGGCTATCTCGTGATTTTACTAGTAATTTAAGTATGCCAAGCCAGCTAATAATAATTTTACTTATGCTGATTGGCAGAGTAGGTCCACTGACATTTGCTTATTGTTTTGCAAGACCTAAATTACAACCTCTTAAATTTGCTAAAACAACCATACAAATAGGGTAACTATTATTAAGGCCACTTAGCCAGCATAATTTATGTAAGGTTTTTGGCAGTGTAAGCAAGGAAATTAGCGACTTCTAAATATGGCTTTATCAATTGAGAGACTTTTATAGAAAAAACAAAGGTAACTATAACCTCACTTTATTATTGCAGATATGAAAATTAATAAAATAAGCGCCAAAACCATTACAATAGTTTTGGCGCTTATTAAAGGGGTAATATTTACCCTTTCATTTTTTCAAGCTCTTTGCCTTTGGTTTCGTGTAAAAACTTAAATACAAATATTTTTCATGATGTTGATATTGCCCCTGAAGGCAAAACACTACAAGAAAGCCTCGATTACGTAACGCACATAGCTAACATTATCTAAAAAGAAATGCAGCGCACTGGTTAAAGCCACTGTGGGGTACTGCTAACTTGTTCTCAAACAAACGTTTTTGTGCCGGTGGTGCAACAAACCCTAATCCTAATACGTATGCATATGCAGCAGCGCAAGTTAAACATGCAATGGAAATTACGCATCGTTTAGGCGGCGAAAACTACGTACTTTGGGGTGGTCGTGAAGGTTACGACACACTACTAAATACAGACCTTGCGCAAGAAAGCGAGCAGTACGCACGCTTTTTGAAAATGGTTGTAGAACACAAGAAAAAAATTGGTTTTAAAGGCACATTATTAATTGAGCCAAAACCACAAGAGCCAACTAAGCACCAGTACGATTACGATACACCAACGGTTGCAGGCTTTTTACACAAGCACGCCTTACAAGACAAAATTAAAGTAAACATTGAAGCAAACCACGCAACACTTGCAGGTCATAGCTTCCACCACGAAATTGCCGTTGCTTGCGCTAAAGGTATTATGGGTAGTATTGATGCTAACCGTGGTGATATGCAAAACGGATGGGATACAGATCAATTCCCTAACGATGTAGCTGAGTGCACACTTGTCGTTTACGAAATTATAAAGAATGGCAGTTTTACAACCGGTGGCTTTAACTTTGATACTAAACTTCGTCGTCAATCGTGTGAACGCGATGATTTATTCATCGGTCACATTGGTGGTATGGATACGATGGCAAAAGCATTACTCAATGGAGCAGCAATGATTGAAGGCGGCGAGCTTTCTGACTTTGTAGAAAAACGTTACGCAGGTTGGAAAGAAGACCTAGGCCAAAGCATTTTAAAAGGTGAACAATCACTTGAGAGCCTTGCTGCGTTAGTACACGAAAACGACATCTATCCTAAGCAAGTTTCTGGCCGACAAGAGCTGCTTGAGAATATTGTTAACCGCTACGTATAAGGACATCGCCTCGGTTTTAAAGCCGAGGCGTACATCATTATGAACTTGTTAGAACAACTCAAAAAAGTAACCACGGTCGTTGCCGACAGTGGCGATGTAGAGTCAATCAAAGCCCTACAACCGGTTGATGCAACAACCAATCCTTCGTTAATTTTACAAGCTGCAAAATTACCTCAATATAAACACTTAAATACGTTTTTCACATATATGTAATTGTTATATCTGATAGTTTTTAAATTGCTCCCACACGGCCTCTCCTACAGGTCCCAACACTTCTCCCCTTTTCTTAATAATGTAATATTTTAGAGGCGTTATATTTTGCACATCACTAAGTGACAGCATTTTCAGAGTATTATTTGCAATACCTTCATCAGCTAAATAACCTGGTAATTTGCCCCAACCCATTGCACTTTCGATAAGCATTTTTTTAGTTGGAAAGTCATTTACATACCATCGTCGCTGACCTTGCTGTACACCCCACTCTATGTTTTTTGAACCAGTGCCTGAGTCCTGCACAATTATTTGGTATTCGTTCAACAAATCAGTGGCTTGCCTTAGGTTTGGATTTCGCTTTAACAACAAAGGGGAAGCTACATTGATTAATGAGCCGCTATTTAACAAATGCTTTTCAATTTTCTCTTCTTGTGCAGAAAATTCCATTGTTGGTGTTATACACAGATCGGCACCGCCATCAAGTAAGGCTTCAATTGCACCTGTTATGTACTCTTGCCTGATTATTATTTGAGTTTCAGGGAACTGATTTTGCATATTTTTTAGTAATGGTAAAATACCTTTTAAATTAAATGATGCTTCAATTGCAATCGTTATACTTACCTCGTTCCCCTGTGCTATGTGGTGTGCAACTTGTTTAAGTTGTGCTGCATCATCTAGCAATTTCATAGCCTTATGAAACATAGTTTTTCCTGCACTGGTAAGCTCTAACCGATAACCATTACGACTAAATAAGGCAAAGTTAAGGGTATTTTCTAGTTGCTTAATACCTTGGCTTATAGCTGGTTGAGTTTTGTGTAAAAGAGCACTTGCTTCACTCAATGATCCAACCTGAGCAACAGTAACAAACATACTAAGCTGTTCTAATTTCATAATTTACGCCAAACATGTAAAGCTAAAGTTTATGTCTTATAAAAAAACATTCAATATTAATTAATAAGAACTGTGATTATTCTAACGTCAAAAGCTAAGCATCTGCTTAAATCACTCTTATTAAAGTTGGGAATAACATGAGCACAAAAGTAAAAAGAATTTTTATGTATACATCACTAGGATTAACAACACTTGCCTTTATAGCTGCAGGCTCTGCAAAACTAGCAGGAGTTGAGCAAATGCACTTATCTTTTGCACTCATGGGTTTACCTGCTTGGTTTGGCTATTTTATTGGTGCAAGTGAACTTGCAGGTGCTGTTGCTATTTGGATAAAAAAACTAAGCATTATAGCTGCAAGTGGTTTGTTAGTTATTATGGCTGG
>NZ_AUTI01000318.1:0-5561 GCF_000497995.1 Pseudoalteromonas sp. TB25 | reverse complement strand
CAGCCGATAGAATGCACCAAGAGGGTGATGAGCCTATTAATGCATTACGCTACTTATTAGCCAATAAGCACTTGTTTGATGGTGAGTTAGTTCAGCGCTTTATAAAGTGTTTAGGGGTCCATCCGGTAGGAACTATTGTAAAATTAACGAATGAACGTTTAGCCTTAGTGCTTGAAGGGAACGTATTAAATCCTATTAAACCTAAAATTAAGCTATTTTATAATGCTAAGCATAATCATCATGTTACACCTAAAGACATAGATTTAAGTGAGCACACCCAAGAGCTTAAAATACTAGCGAGTGTTAAGCCTCTTGATTATCAGATTAATTTGTCTCGCCTGCTAAAAGAGCATTTGTTGAACTAGTTTTACTGCATTGCCTTTTTTTAGTTTGTTTTGCAGAAATAAACGCACCCAAAAAACAACTTCCCATCAGTGTTAGCCATAGCAAAGTACCTAACTCTACGTGCAATGCAAAACAACACAGTCCTAAAGAGATCAACGCATTTAACATTGCTCCAAGCCAATAATGGTTTACGGGGTTATCGCATTGTCCTGCTTGAGTGCATGCACAGTAGTTTGCTTTGTAAAAGCAAAATACACTCGCCCCACAAAATATTAGCCCTGTAATAATAAATAAAATGATCACAGCTTTACTTCCTTTGCGATTTTATAGTGAGTGTAATTTGCTATATATTTCAAGTCAATCTAAATGATAATTAATTACAATTAGAGCTTTAACTCTAATAACACATTTCTCATCCGATGAGTTTTAAATAGTTGTTAAAATGTCGTTAAATAACATGTTTTTTGCTGTTTTTTGACGCATTCATAGAGTTTTTTACAAAAAATTAAGGTAGTGTAGCAAAGTTTCAAATCCTAATAACAACACACATAGTACCCAGACAGTCAGTTTGGTTAAGGACTCAACAATGAAATTTTCTAAAACTCTTATTGCAGCTTCGCTTGCATTTGTTTCAGCTGATAGCTTTGCAGCTGCGTTTCAATTATCAGAGCAAAATGCATCGGGTTTAGGCCGTGCATACGCTGGTGAAGCTTCTATCGCAGACGATGCATCTGTAGTTGCACGTAACCCTGCACTAATGACTTTATTTAAAGATAAACAACTAAGTGTTGCTGCTATTGGTGTAATCCCAGATGTAAGCTTAGAAGGTGAAGGCGCGCCAACTGGTATTGATCAATCTACATTAGATGACGATAGCATTGCCCCAAGTGCAGTGGTACCAGCAGCTTACTTTACTATGCCTTACAACGATAAAGTATCACTTGGTTTTGGTGCATTTTCTAACTTTGGTTTATCAACAGACTTTGACGATGACTACTCAGCAGGACAGATTGCTGGTAAAACAGAAATCTTCACCGTTAACTTAAATGCAAGCGTTGCTTATAAAGTTACTGAAAAGTTTAGCTATGGTATTGGCTTAAACGTAATTTATGCTGATGCAACAATTGTGCGTCATGCTGGCTCTGGTTTACCATTTGCTTCAAGCACTGAAGTTGTGAACTTGGAAGGTGATGATACAGGTTACGCTTTAAATGTTGGTTTAATGTATCAGCTAGATGATAACAGCCGTTTTGGTTTTAATTATCGTACAGAAACAGATATTACATTCGAAGGTGATTATTCGAATCAAATACCAACAGCTTTTGGTGGATTAAATGGAACTGAATTACCTGGTTCTGTTGAAATAACACTTCCTGCAATAGCTGAATTTTCAGGTTCTCATCAGTTAGATGAAAAACTTGGTCTTCATTACAGTATTCTATGGACAGGTTGGAGTAGCTTTGATTCATTAGAAGCACAAGTTACAGCTCCAACTGGCGATAAGTTTAGCGCATTTAATAAAGATGAAAGCTTCTCTGATTCATACCGTTTCGCTGTGGGTTCAGATTACCAATATAACGAAGATTTATTACTTCGTGCTGGTGTAGCATTTGATCAGTCTCCAGTATCACAAGATCACCTGTCGATCTCTATCCCAGATACAGATCGTTTTTGGTTCTCATTCGGTGGTAACTACACAATTGATCAAAGCTCTAACGTTGATCTTGGTGTAAGTATCATCCGTGGTAAAACTCAGAACTTTGAAGAAGATGGATTTGAGTTTGAGTCAGAAGGTAATGCAGTACTTATTGGCGCTCAGTACAACTACAAGTTTTAATGTAGAAGTGTCTTGTGGTTAATCACAGGGCACAAAAAAGCCGCTCACTTTAATTAAAGTGAGCGGCTTTTTTAATGCCTATTAAATAGTGTTAATAGGCATTTTATGAAAGCTTATAAGCTTTCTATTTTAGTTTTTTGCTCAAGTAACTTAGTTTTAGCATCGCTAAACTCAGCCAGTTTTGCATTTTCTTTAGCAAGTACGGCTTCAGGTGCGTTGTTTACAAACTTTTCGTTAGCGAGTTTGTTTTGCACTTGTGCTAGGCCTTTTTCTGCTTTTTCGAGTTGCTTATTAATACGCGAAAGCTCGGCTTCCACATCAATTAAGCCTGCCATTGGGATCATGATCTCAAGGTTGCCAACATAAGACGTTGCACATGCAGGTGCCCCGTCTTTGTTTTCAAGCATTGTAAACTCTTCAATTTTTGCAAGTGATGCTAAAAATGATTTGTTTTCTTCAATGCGGCGCACGTCGTCGCTTGATGCATTAGCAAGTAATACGCTAAGCGGTTTACTTGGGCTAATATCCATTTCACCACGAATGTTACGAATAGCTAAAATGAATTGTTTAACCCATTCTAAGTCGTCCATCGCTTTAGCATCAACGCTTGCTTCATTATATACAGGGAACGGCTGAACCATAATGCTGGTGTTTGTTGTTTCAAGGCCTGCAAGAGGTGCAACACGTTGCCAAATCGTTTCAGTGATGTACGGCATCATTGGGTGCATTAAACGCAGTAAGCTTTCAAGTACGGTAATAAGTGTATTACGTGTACCACGTTGCTGCGCTTCATTACCTTTAAATAATACCGGCTTAGTTAGCTCTAAGTACCAATCACAGAACTGGTTCCAAGTGAATTCGTAAAGCGTGTTAGCAGCTAAGTCAAAGCGGTAGTTATCAAGGTGCTCAGTGTATGTTTTAACTGTTGACTCAAATTGACCTAAAATCCAGCGGTCAGCTAATGAAAGCTCTTTTTGTGCATCGTTTGCAAAACCACAGTCTTGCTCTTCTGTATTCATTAATACGTAACGGCTCGCGTTCCATAATTTATTACAGAAGTTACGGTAACCTTCAAGGCGGTTCATGTCCCAGTTAATATCACGACCGGTAGATGCCATTGCAGCAAGTGTAAAGCGAAGGGCGTCGGTGCCGTGTGCCTCAATACCGCCTGCAAATACTTTACGCGTATCTTTTTCAATTTTAGCGGCAAGTTTTGGCTGCATCATGTTACCAGTACGTTTTTGTACTAGGTCTTCAAGTTCAATGCCGTCAATCATGTCTAGTGGGTCAAGTACGTTACCTTTTGACTTAGACATTTTATCGCCATTGTCATCACGTATTAAGCCCGTTACATATACGGTTTTAAACGGAACTTGTGGTTTGCCATTTTCGTCTTTTACAAAGTGCAGCGTCATCATAATCATGCGCGCAACCCAGAAGAAAATAATATCAAAACCAGTTACCAACACGTCAGACGGGTGGAAGGTTTTTAAATCATCGGTATTTTCAGGCCAACCTTGTGTAGAGAACGTCCAAAGTGCTGACGAGAACCACGTATCAAGTACGTCTTCGTCTTGGCTTAGCGTTACGTTATCTGCAATGTTGTTTTCACGGCGTACTTCAGCTTCGTCGCGACCAACAAATACATTGCCTTCACTGTCGTACCAAGCTGGAATGCGGTGACCCCACCAAAGCTGGCGTGAAATACACCAATCTTGTACGTCGTTCATCCACGAGAAGTACATGTTTTCGTATTGCTTAGGTACAAATTGAATGTCGCCGTTTTTAACAGCGTCTTTTGCAGGTTCAGCAAGTGGTGCAACACGTACATACCATTGGTCGGTAAGCAGTGGCTCAATTACCACACCAGAGCGATCGCCGTAAGGAACCGTTAAACCATGGTCTTCAATTTTTTCAAGTAAACCTAGTTCTTCAAATTCTGCCACAATTGCTTTACGCGCTGCAAAACGATCTAGGCCGTGCAAGCGCTCAGGTATTGGTGCATCAAACTCAAACTCTTTACCGTCAAAGGTGTATGTTTCACCTTGGGTAAGAATAGCGGCGTCTTTATCGAAAATGTTGATCATAGGCATTTGATGACGCTTGCCCACTTCGTTATCGTTAAAGTCGTGCGCTGGGGTTATTTTTACACAGCCCGTGCCTTTATCTTTATCGGCGTGTTCGTCAGCAACAATTTTAATACGACGATTAACGATGGGTAATAAAATCTCTTTACCGATTAAATCTGTGTAGCGCTCATCATCAGGATTTACTGCAACACCTGAGTCACCCAACATGGTTTCAGGACGTGTTGTTGCTACTACTATGTAGTCTTTTCCGTCTTGTGTTGTAACGCCATCAGCTAATGGGTAACGTAAGTTCCACATGTGGCCTTGCTTGTCTTTGTTTTCAACTTCAAGATCAGAAATAGCCGTGTGTAATTTTGGATCCCAGTTTACTAGGCGCTTGCCTCGGTAAATTAGGTTTTCTTTATGGAGGCGTACAAACACTTCTTTAACAGCTTCAGATAAACCATCATCCATGGTAAAGCGTTCACGATCCCAATCAACCGATGCGCCAAGGCGACGAAGCTGCTTAGTGATAGTACCGCCAGATTCTTTTTTCCATTCCCAGATTTTATTAATAAAATCTTCGCGGCCTAAATCGTGGCGTGTTTTGCCTTCTTCGGCATGCAGTTTACGCTCAACCAACATTTGCGTTGCAATACCTGCGTGGTCAGTACCTACTTGCCATAATGTGTTGTTACCTTGCATACGTTTAAAACGCGTTAGGGTATCCATTATTGTATCTTGGAAGGCGTGGCCCATGTGTAAGCTACCAGTGACATTTGGCGGCGGGATCATAATTGAATATGGTACGCCTTGGCCAGATGGCTTAAAGTAGCCTTTTTGTTCCCAGTCTTGATATAGAGACTGTTCAATATCTTGCGGATTGTAGGTTTTATCCATTACACAGAACCTTAAATAAGTACTTAAATTAGTTGGTTAGTTTGCCTGATTGGCTAGCTATTAATATCTTGCGTGGTGAGATTGGCACCGAGTTGGCGTAGCTTTTTAAAACGCTCGCGGGCTGCTTGCTTAGCAGCTGGCTCTACGGGTACAAAATCAAAAACTTGGTTAAACCGACGAATGTAATCCGGTAACTGAGTAGCCAAGTTAATTAAAACTTTACGATTGCCAACAGGTGGCGTAATACCAATTTCTACAGGTGCGCCGCCTTTAGGGCCTTCACCTTGTAAATTATGTGGCACAAAACTATCTGGATCGAATGCCCAAATTATTTCATCAATGGCACAGGCTGCTTCGTTATCGTTAACACAAATAAACACACGCTGCCCATTTCGATACTGATCGGCCGC
>NZ_AUTI01000317.1:0-46376 GCF_000497995.1 Pseudoalteromonas sp. TB25 | reverse complement strand
TGCAGGAGATGCTGCAGCGCTAACTATTTTATATGGTTCGCAAACGGGTAACGCAAAAGGCGTAGCAAGCAAAATGAAAGAGCAGGCTGAGTCGCGCGGCTTAGCGGTTAAATTGGTTAGCATGTCAGATTACAAACCAACAGCCCTGAAAAAAGAAAAGTTTTTAACCATCGTTGTATCTACTTACGGTGAAGGTGAGCCACCAGAAGACGCAGAAACACTCTATGAATTTTTAGCAACTAAAAAAGCACCAAAACTAGACGATGTAAAAATAGCCGTTATTGGTTTAGGTGATTCTAGCTATGAGTTTTTCTGCCAAACAGCAAAAGACTTTGAAGAGCGTTTAAATAAACTAGGTGCACAGACCATATATCAACGTGCTGATTTAGATGTAGATTATGAAGAAGAAGCTGCAACATGGATTGCGGGCGCAATTGACGCATTCGAACCTGATTTAAAAGCGCAACAAGAGGCCGCTGGTGGTCAAGTTGTATCAATGCCATTTGGCGCACCAACTTCTGCAGCAAGCCAATATACAAAACAAAATCCATTTGAAGCAGAGCTATTAACTGTTCAAAAAATTACCGGTCGCGACTCAACTAAAGATGTACGCCATGTTGAAATTTCGCTTGAAGGTTCTGACATTACTTACACGCCAGGTGATTCATTAGGTGTGTACTTTTTAAATGACGATGTATTAGTTGATGAAGTACTTACACTTACTCAAATAGATGCAACAAGCATTGTAAAAGTAGGTGATGAAGAGCTAAGCGTACGCGATGCACTTATTGAAAAACTAGAGCTGACTCAGTCATACCCTGGTTTTGTAGAAAAATATGCAACTGCTACGGGCACGCCAGAGCTGCTTAAACTAGTTGAAGATAAAACTGCAATGCGCGCATACATTGAGCCTCGTCAAATATTTGATGTGATTCGCCAAAACCCAGCAAAGCTTGATGCGCAAACATTAGTAGATTGCTTACGTAAACTACAAGCGCGTTTGTACTCAATTGCATCTAGCCAAAGCGAAGTTGAAGACGAAGTACATTTAACACTAGCTCTAGTGCAGTTTGATGCATTTGATAGCGAGCATTTAGGTGGCTGTACTGGTTACTTAACTCGTCGTGCTGAAGAAGGTTGTAAAGTTAAAGTATTTAGCGAACACAACGATAATTTCCGCCTACCTACTAACGATGATACACCTGTGATCATGGTTGGCCCAGGTACCGGTATTGCGCCGTTCCGTGCATTTTTACAAGAGCGTGATTCGCGTGAAGCACAAGGCAAAAACTGGTTGTTTTTTGGTAACCCACATTTTACTCAAGATTTTTTATACCAAGTAGAAATACAGGGTTATTTAAAATCGGGTTTACTTAACAAAGTAGATGTAGCATTTAGCCGCGACCAAGCCGAAAAAGTATACGTACAAGACAAATTACGCAGTAACAGTAAAGACGTGTTTGAATGGTTAGAAGCTGGCGCTCACTTTTATATTTGTGGCGATGCAAATCGTATGGCAAAAGATGTACACAACGCCTTGCTTGATATCGTTAAAGAAAACACAGGTAAGAGTAACGAAGACGCAGAGCAATACTTAAAAGATTTGCGTAGCGCAAACCGCTATCAGAAAGACGTGTATTAATCACGTTTCTTATTTTATTTAACAGCTAACAGCCGTCACTGTAACAAATTTAGGATTTAAAATGAGCGAACAAGATAAAAACGTAAAACTTTCTGATAACGAACGTTTGAAAAGAGAAAGTAACTTTTTACGTGGCACCATAGAAAAAGATTTAAAAGATGAAATTACTGGTGGTTTTACTGCCGACAACTTTCAGCTAATTCGTTTTCATGGCATGTACCAACAAGATGACCGCGATATACGTGGTGAGCGTGCTAAGCAAAAGCTAGAGCCGCTACATAATGTAATGTTACGTGCGCGTATGCCTGGCGGTATTATTAAGCCAGAGCAGTGGCTAGCAATCGATAAGTTTGCAGATGACAAAACAAGCTACGGCAGTATTCGTTTAACAACGCGTCAAACGTTTCAGTTTCATGGTGTGCTAAAGCCTAATATTAAAGGCATGCACCAAATGCTTGATAGCGTAGGTATAGACTCTATTGCTACAGCGGGTGACGTTAACCGTAATGTGCTTTGTACTACTAACCCAGTTGAGTCTGAGTTACATCAAGAAGCTTACGACTGGGCTGCAAAAATTTCTGAGCATTTATTACCAAAAACGAAAGCGTATGCCGAAATTTGGTTAAATGGCGAAAAAGCAGAAACCACAGAAGAGCCAATTTTAGGGTCTAATTACTTACCGCGTAAATTTAAAACAACGGTAACTATTCCACCTAACAACGAAGTTGATGTGCATGCGAATGACTTAAACTTTGTGGCAATTGCTGATAACGGCAAGCTTGTTGGTTTTAACGTATTAGTGGGCGGTGGCCTTGCCATGACGCACGGCGATACAGCAACTTATCCGCGTAAGGCTGATGACTTTGGCTTTATTACGCTAGAAGATACCTTAAAAATTGCAGAGCATGTTGTATCTGTGCAGCGCGATTGGGGTAATCGTTCAAACCGTAAAAATGCAAAAACTAAATACACACTAGACCGTGTAGGTGTTGATGTATTTAAAGCAGAAGTAGAAAAACGCTCAGGCGTTACGTTTGCACCAAGTCGTCCGTTTGAGTTTACTCACCGAGGCGATCGCATTGGTTGGGTTGAAGGCATTGATGGTAAGCATCACTTAACGCTATTCATTCAAAGTGGTCGTATTTTAGACTACCCAGGCAAACCGCTTAAAACAGGTTGTCGTAAAATTGCAGAAGTTCACCAAGGTGACATGCGTATGACGGCAAACCAAAACTTAATTATTGCTGGCGTACCTGCAGATCAAAAAGCCGTGATTGAAGAAATTGCACGTAGCCATGGCTTAATTGACGACACAGATTCGCAGCAACGTAAAAACTCTATGGCGTGTGTTTCGCTGCCAACGTGCCCACTTGCAATGGCCGAAGCAGAGCGTTACTTACCAAGCCTAGTAGAAAAAACTGAAGCATTACTTGCTAAGCACGGTATACCAGATGACAGCATTATTATGCGCGTTGTTGGTTGCCCGAACGGCTGTGGCCGCGCAATGCTAGCCGAAGCTGGTTTAGTGGGTAAAGGCCCAGGTAAGTACAACGTTTACCTAGGTGGTAATTTAGAAGGCACACGTATTCCTAAATTGTACCTTGAGAACGTAGGCGAAGACGTTTACTTAGAAGCATTCGATAAGCTAATTGGCCAATGGGCAAGCGAGCGCAATGACGGTGAGTGTTTTGGTGACTTTGTTATACGCAAAGGCATTGTTGCTGAAGTAAAAGTATCAGTAACCGATTTTCACGCTTAATTAAATACCAGCGCTTTGGCGCTGGTGAGGTTTGGAATTTACCATGAGTGAATTTAAAAACATTTTACAGCTAGATAAACAAAGCCAAACGGCTATGTTAGCTGATGCTAATGGTTTACTAGCGAATATGAGCGCAGAACAGCGCGTTGCATGGGCGCTTGATAACTTGCCTAATACGGCTTTTTTATCATCTAGCTTTGGTATTCAAGCGGCAGTAATGCTGCATTTAATGACCTCACAACGTCCAGATATTCCTGTTGTATTAACCGATACCGGCTATTTATTTCCTGAAACGTATCAGTTTATTGAGCAAATGAGTGAGCGTTTATCACTTAACTTAAAGGTGTATAGAGCGCCGCTTAGCCCAGCATGGCAAGAGGCTAAATTTGGTAAACTATGGGAGCAAGGCGAAGACGGCATTAAGCAATATAATCAGCTTAATAAAGTAGAGCCGATGACCCGTGCGTTAAAAGAAATAGAAGCAGGCACGTGGTTTAGTGGTCTGCGCCGCGATCAATCATCTACACGTGCTGATAAACAGTTTGTAGAAATTAGCCGTGGTACCGTTAAAGTGTACCCGATTATTGAATGGTCTAACCGCGACGTGTATCAGTATCTTACTAAGCACGATTTACCTTACCACCCATTATGGGAGCAAGGTTATGTGTCGATGGGTGACGTACATACAACACGTAAGTTAGAACCAGGAATGACTGAGGAAGAAACCCGCTTTTTTGGTTTAAACCGAGAATGTGGACTACACATGGATGGTGATGGTATTTAACGCCACTACAGTGTAGTTAAATTGCAAATAAAAACGCAGCTTCGGCTGCGTTTTTATTTTTTTATTAGGGTACAAAAAATTGCCTAATTAAGTATTTTTTATTAGACTCAAGGCATTAAAGGATTAATTAAAGCAGGAACGCTATGAAATACTTTACCTACTTAGCTATATCAATCATGGCTATTGCAGTCATCTCTTTGTTTTATATAAAAAAGCCCGATGGTCAAACATGGCTTTCTGCATCATCAATTAGCAGTGAATCTCAGCAAATTAAAGAAAAAATGGTCGCGCTATCTAGCAATACTTTGGACCAAGCAGTGCAGGGCGTTAAGCAAGCTGGCGATAAAATTGCGAGCAGTATTTCTGATGAACCAATGCCTGAAAGTACCACCTCAAGCAGCAAAATTTTTAAGTGGCAAGATGAAACAGGCCAATGGCACTTTTCTGATACACCTAACCCGCATGCAAAAAGTATTGAAGTAAAACTCGATCCTAAAGATATTACTGTTATTGCAGCAGAAGACACGTCTATTTTAAATACCTCTCCAAGTACAAATACAATGTCGGCTGCACCAGAGGGGATCAGTATTTTGAACCCAGACTCTGTTAAAAAGCTATTTAATGATGCCGAAAATGTAAAAGACAAACTAGAAAAACGTAATAAAGAAATTAATAATTTAAGTGCACTCTAATTATTTAGAGTGCGTGCTTTTATGGTTTTTTAAATAACGTTTTTCGGCTTCCATCAATAATACGGTTAAATATATTTTAGTGGGAAGTGACAGCAGCACGCCTACAGCAATGCATGCCGCGGCTATAATTATTCCTTTAATACCATGATTAACAGTGAAGTAACTCGACGCAATTAAAGTGTGGCCAGTCACAATGAGGCACAACCCAAGCACTATTGATGTTTTAAGCAGCCTAATTATCATTATTTGCGACATAGTTACCTCACTAAGAGTTACCTTAGTGTAGGCATGCTTTAAAGGCTTAGCATTGATTTAAGACAACAAACAGCACACATAAAAAAGCCCAGCTTATTACTAAACTGGGCTTTTAAATGTATTAACTACTGTTTTTATTAGTCGAGCATATTACGCAGTACATATTGTAAAATACCGCCGTGTTTGTAGTAATCCCACTCTTTAGGGGTATCAATACGTACATCAGCACTCAAGGTTACTTTTTTACCTTCGGCATTTGTAGCAATAACGGTTACTTCATCGGTTTTATCGTACAGGCCATCAATATCAAATTGTTCTTGCCCTGTTAACCCATGTGACTCGTAGCTTTCACCTTCTTTAAATTGCAGAGGTAATACACCCATACCAATTAAGTTAGAGCGATGAATTCGCTCATAGCTTTGTGCTACAACCGCTTTAACGCCTAGTAAAAGTGAGCCTTTGGCCGCCCAGTCACGAGATGAACCCGTACCGTATTCTTTACCCGCTAAAATAATGAGAGGCGTATTATTTTTTTGATACTCCATAGCTGCATCGTAAATGCTTGCTAAATCGTTTTCTGGTTGTGTACGTGTTACACCGCCCTCAGTACCCGGGGCAAGTAAGTTTTTAAGACGTACATTGGCAAACGTGCCGCGCATCATTACTTCGTGATTACCACGGCGTGAGCCATACGAGTTAAATTGCGATTTTTCTACACCTTTCTCTTGCAAGTATAAACCTGCTGGCGCTTCTGCTTTAATAGCACCTGCTGGAGAAATATGGTCAGTAGTTACTGAATCCCCAAGCTTAGCTAAACAACGTGCGCCCTCAATCGTTGGAATACCCGGAGGTTCTACTTTCATACCATCAAAAAATGGTGCTTTTTTAATGTAGGTAGATGCGTCATCCCAATCATAAAGTTTGCCATCAGGTATTTGAATTTGCTGCCAGCGGCTATCGCCTTCGTAAACGTTAGCGTAGCTTTTTTCAAACATTTCTTTAGTTACTGTTTCTTTAACTAGGTCGCTCACTTCTTTAACGCTTGGCCAGATGTTTTTAAGGTAAATATCGTTACCATTAGCATCTTGCGCAAGGGGTTCGTTGTATACGTCAATGTCGGTTCTGCCGGCAATGGCATAGGCTACAACAAGTGGAGGTGAGGCTAAAAAGTTCATTTTCACATCTTGGTGAATACGCCCTTCAAAGTTACGGTTACCCGATAAAATAGAGCTAACCACTAATTTATGCTTTTGAATCGCATCTGATATTTCAGTCGCTAGTGGACCTGAGTTGCCAATACACGTAGTACAGCCATAGCCTACCAAGTTAAATCCTAGGCTTTCTAGGTCGTCCATCAAGCCTGCTTTTTCTAGGTAGTCGGTAACTACTTTAGAGCCTGGTGCAAGGGATGTTTTAACCCAAGGTTTTACATTAATGCCTAATTGCTTCGCTTTTTTAGCGACTAAGCCTGCGGCTAAAATAACACTTGGATTAGAGGTATTGGTACAGCTGGTAATTGCGGCAATAACACAAGCGCCATCATTTAGCTCAAACTCTTGGCCTTTAAATTTAACTTTAGCGGCACCCATAAACTGTGCTTCGTCTACTGGCTCATCTGGATTTGTTGTTGGGCCTTCACTTTCAATACGAGCTTGCTCTTCATCGCTTTTATCGCGACGAGCCATACGCTCATCTTGAAAGCCTTTTAAATGCTCGCCAATTACTTCACCCGCTTTATTTAGGGCAATTCTATCTTGTGGACGTTTAGGGCCTGCAAGGCTTGGTACAACATCGTCTAATTTAAGTTCGAGTGTATCGGTGTAGCTCGCTTCGTCGCCATCGTTACGCCATAAACCTTGGTGTTTAGCATAATCTTCAATTACCTTTAGGTGTTTTTCGTCGCGGTTTGTTAAGCGAAGGTAGTTAATGGTTTCATCATCAATCGGGAAAATACCACACGTAGCGCCGTATTCTGGTGCCATATTCGCTATGGTTGCTCTATCGGCAAGTGGTAGGTCGGCAAGGCCGTCACCATAAAACTCTACAAATTTACCCACTACACCATGGTTACGCAGTATTTCGGTTACTGTTAATACTAAATCGGTTGCGGTTGTACCTTCAGGTAATCTGCCGCTTAGCTTCATACCGACTACTTGTGGAATCAATAAACTAATTGGCTGACCAAGCATAGCCGCTTCGGCTTCAATACCGCCTACGCCCCAACCAAGTACACCTAAGCCATTAATCATGGTTGTATGAGAGTCGGTACCTACGAGAGNGAGTGTCTGGGTAAGCGAATTTTTTGCCATCGCGCTCTTCATTAAAAACAACACGGGCTAAATACTCTAAATTCACTTGGTGAACAATACCGGTTGCTGGTGGCACTACTTTTAAATTATCAAAAGCGGTTTGTCCCCAGCGTAAAAATTCGTAACGTTCTTTATTTCGGTCATATTCAAGCTTGGCATTTAAATCAAATGCACCATCATTACCATAACCATCTACTTGTACCGAATGGTCAATAACAAGTTCAGCTGGCGATAACGGATTTATTTTTGCAGGATCGCCACCTAGTTTTTCCATTGCGTCACGCATCGCGGCTAAATCAACAATAGCGGGTACACCGGTGAAATCTTGCATAACTACGCGAGCTGGAGTAAAGGCAACTTCAGATGCAGGTTTTGCTTGAGGATCCCAATTAAGGAGGGCTTGAATGTCTTGTTCTTTAATATTTGCGCCGTCTTCGTTTCGAAGAAGGTTTTCAAGTAATACTTTTAAGGAGAAGGGCAATCGTTTCGCTTTGTCGCCAAGTCCTTTTAGAGAATGAATATGATATTGCTCACCGTTTATTGTGAGCTGATGTTGGGTATCGAAACTATTATTCATTATTTGCCCCTTTATGAATTATAAAAATATTTTGAAGAGTGACCTCTGTAGTACTTGAGTTGCAAAGTGCATACCAATGTAAAAAGCCGTCTTTAGAGAACGAATTTTATACAATTATTATAGTAGAGATGATGCTGAAAAATTTAATTTCAAGAGATGATTTGAAAGACGAGGTAAGGTCAAAAGTTATTTTGACCTTTATTAATTACTGTAACCAACCTTGTTGCTTAGCTTTAATACTTAAATAAAGTAGAGCAATGGCAATTATGATTACAAAAACAGGCATAAATACAGCACTTGCGCCAAGCAGCTCAATACTGTTTATAACTACAAAGTTATAGTACTGCTGTAGTAAAATAGCACCGAGCGACAGTGCAAAAGTAGGTATTGCAAGAGAGTTTTTAGTAAGTAGAAACAGACAACCCAAAGTGCTTCCAAATACAGCTATAGCAAAGGCAATAGTTGACCAAATAGGAACGTTAGAGTAGGCAGCTTGTTGATCTAGCGGTAGTTTACCTATCATTTCGGGTGTCATCATCATGTGCATAGCAAATGCAATAACGCCAAGTAAGTTCCATACAAGTGCCGCCCATACAGCGGGTTTAAACCAGGTGGCTGGTGTGTTTTGTGACATATTATTACCTTGTTTTTATTATTATTAGCTAGGTAATTAAAGAGCAAAAAGGCCAACTATACAAGGTGGCCTTTTTATATAAAAAGAGGTTTTTTAAATACTTAACCAAATGAAATAGGACGACGACCTGTTTTATCGTCAACTTTTGGCTTTTTAGTGCGCTTGCGCTTAGCTTTAGCTGGCTGATTTGTTGGTTGTGGTGCAGCTTGCTTTGATTCTGCTTGAGTTTGTGCAGCAGGTTTTTCTGCAGGAACTGCATCTTCACTTAACGCAAGTTGAAAAAACTCACCATCGAATTCTAGTACATCGCCACTGTATAATTTTTTCCGCTTTATTGTACAAATTTCATGGTTAACACCCACATAGCCTTCAGTGATTAGGTTTTTAGCTTGGCCGCCACCTTCAACTAAGTTTAATACTTTTAATAATTTACAAAGCTCAATCGGCTCTTCTTCTAACTCTATTTCTATATATTCTTCGTTCATATTTGCTCTCGGTGGGGTAACGCACAGGCTTTAGTATAAAGGCTTACAGCGACTTTTGCACCAAAGCAAGTAACTTTAGATAGCTGTAATACACAATTAGTTATGAAAGTTTTTAGGTATTTTATCTGTCTTTAAAAAAACTGAAGCAATTAAAAGTTAAGCTTCGTTGCAATCTTTTTTACGTATGGCTCGCTAATTGCTAAAACTCTGGCGGATTAATCAATGTGTAATGAATACATATAAAACGGAGTAGAAAATGGGCGTAAGATTAGCAATGAAAAAAGAGCTAATGGGCTTAGATAATTCAGATATGTTGACCGCAGATGATGTTAGGTCACATCTTACTAATCAAGTAAAAGAGCAAAAGGAAAATGCTGAACGTGGTTTTTCTGTGATTTCAAAATTTAACGATCACCATAGTCGTTTAGTGAGTGGCGATATGAAAAAAAAATCGGTACTTGAATTTCAACGCCATCGTTTATTTAAAGAAGTTTTATATACTCGCAAAAGTGTGGATGCTTGGTTGGATAGCCAAACAAATTAAATTGCTATAAATAGTTACCTTTAATAGACTACAAGCGTAATCAAAAGGGGTAACTATGAAAAATGGAATTTTAATGTGTGTGTTGGCATTACCATTAGCTGCGTGTCAACAACCTACCGTGTATGTATTTAGTGAAAACTTGCAAGATGAACAGAGCAATCAGCTCGATGCTGCGCTAAAAGCACAATCGCTCCCTTATGAATATGTAGAGCTGGCAATCCCACCTGACTTTGGTGAAGCCACATTACTCTTATCAAGTGATAAGATTTATTCTAAAGAAACTGAGCAACTTGCGGCTATAATGCAGGGGCTAGGTTACGAGCCACAAGTTAACTATACAACGCGTTCAAATCATTTTTATGGTGATGGCAACATAGGTTTTTATTTAAAAAATGTAGTGGCGGGTACAACCTTTGTTATGCCTAAAAGGTTACGAACAACTCAATGCAGCGAAGACAAGTACAATGATTTACTTGTCACATTTACAGATAAATATGCTGACTTTACCTTACCCAGTGGCGCTGTTGTAAGGTTAGGTTGGGAGTTTTCATATGGTTACGTTGTCATTTATTACAAAAATTATTCGCAAACATACAGTCACTCACAACCACTTGTAAATACCCCCTTTGGTGCCAAGCCTTCAGATACTTACACTTTTACTGCGCACGTTAATAAGCCCAGTTGGCTTGATTGCTCATTGCAAATTGTTTATATGGATTGAGTGATAGAGTTAACCGTGAGTTTCTATATGTTCACTAAGTTTTGCAATACGCAAACTCATACCTTCTATAATTCGGTCTTTAATTTTTTCACGGATAACATTAGGTAAGCGGGTGAGTGCTTCAGGGGTAATAGCAAGAACTATGCTGTCGGTTTTAGCGCGAGCGCTAGTACTACGCTCTCGGTTATTTATAAAGGCACCTTCACCTATAAATTCACCGGGCTCTATAGTGCCAAGTTCTAGCAAATGATTATGTTTAAATACTAATAACGCGCCGCTAAGTACAATGTACAAACGTTTGTCGTTATCGTATTGCTTAAATAAAAATTGATGCTGGCTTACTAAATACAACAGGCCGAACGACTCTAATAAGACTTGGCGCTCGCTGAGCGTAAATTCCTTAAAAAAGTGCAGCCTGTTTATAATTTCCATTTGTTTAAACAAAGGAATATGTTCGATTAGCTTCATCAATAACCAAATGTGTTAAAAGCGTTTAATCAGCTAATATTGCGCTCTTTTAATTTTCGGGTCAACGTGTTGCGTCCCCAACCAATTTTTATAGCAGCATCTTGCTTATGACCAGAACAATTAGCCAAGGCGGTTTTAATTAAACGAGTTTCTAGCTGGGCTTGAATGTCAGGCCAAATATTTTCTTTGCCTTGTTTAAGCTCTTGATTAAGCCATTGCTGAAACGCATCTAGCCAATCACCTTCTTCTTGGGTCGGCGAAGCATCCAGAATCTCCGGCGGTAAGTCTTGCTCGCTTACAAGCTCACCGGGTGCCATAACTGTAAGCCAGCGACACGTGTTTTCTAATTGGCGCACATTGCCTGGCCAATTAAATAAACGTAATTGCTCAGTCGCTTTAGGGCTCAGCACTTTGCTTTCTACTTGTAGTTCTTTAGCACTTTTATGTAAAAAGTGCTGCGATAAGCTTTCTATATCTTCAGTGCGCTCTCGAAGAGCGGGTAAACGTAGGCGCACAACATTAAGACGATGAAATAAATCATCCCTAAACTTGCCCTGTTTAACTAAATCTTCAAGGTTTTGGTGAGTAGCCGCAATAATACGGACATCTACTTTTATACTTTGATGGCCACCAACGCGATAAAATTCACCATCGGCAAGTACGCGCAATAAACGTGTTTGTACATCAAGTGGCATATCACCAATTTCATCTAAAAACAGTGTGCCGCCATTGGCTTGCTCAAAGCGGCCTTTACGTACGCTATCTGCGCCCGTAAATGCGCCTTTTTCGTGGCCAAATAACTCTGACTCAACAAGCTCTTTTGGAATGGCTGCCATGTTAAGTGCAATAAATTGATTTTCTTTACGTGGACTATGATTGTGCAGCGCACTGGCGACAAGTTCTTTACCTGTGCCAGATTCTCCATTTATTAATACGCTCATGCTAGAAGCCGATAGTTTACCTATCGCTCTAAACACTTCTTGCATTGCGGGCGCTTCACCAATTATGTGAGCACTTTTAGGTGGAGCTTGCTTTCGTTTAGTTTTTTTAGTGGAGTTTGCTCTGCATGCGCTTTCGACGAGAGCTACTGCTTCGTTTAAATCAAACGGCTTAGCTAGGTATTCAAAAGCACCTTTTTGGAATGCATTAACTGCTGAGTCTAAATCAGAATGGGCGGTCATTATAATAACCGGCAACCCAGGGTTTTGCTCTGCGATAAGTTCAAGCAACGCCATACCATCCATGCCTGGCATTCTAACGTCAGAAACTAAAACAGTAGGTTGGCTAAACTTTAGTGCGCTTAGTACATCTTGCGCATTAGCAAAGCTCTCCGTGTTAAACCCTGAACGGGTTAGTGCCTTTTCAAGTACAAAGCGAATTGAGGCATCATCATCTACAAGCCAAACTGTTTTCATGCAAACTCCAAACATTAATCTGCAAAGGGCAGATAGATATTAAATTCAGTATGTCCAGGCCAGCTATCGCATTCTATATAGCCATCATGTTGATCTATCAGCGTTTGCGCTATTGAGAGTCCTAATCCAGAGCCACCTTCTTTATTGGTGATCATAGGGTAGAACAGTGTTTCGCGTACACTGGGATCAATTCCTGGTCCGTTATCAGATATTTGGATCAACAAGGCTTTTTTAGGTGCTTTACCTGGGCGACGATGCTGATGATTAATGCGGGTTTTTATTGTTATTTCACCGCCATCTACAAGCGCCTGTTGGGCATTTCGTACAATGTTTAATACTACTTGCTGAACTTTGCCTTGATCAATGTATACATCAGGAATACTTGGGTCGTAATCTTTAACCAAGCTAATGTTAGAACAATTATCTAACGTACTTAGCCTTGCAACTGATTCAAGTGATTGATGTATGTTGCCATACGATTTTTGTGGAAGTTGATTGGGCCCCAAAAGCCTATCTACTAATTCACGTAATCGGTCGGCTTGCTCAATGATGAGCTCAGCACATTGATCTCTTTCTTGTTGATCAACCTCATACTGCAATAACTGCGCCGCTCCGCGAATCCCACCTAAAGGATTTTTAATTTCGTGCGCTAAGCCTCTAATTAGGTTTCGGGCAGCTTGGTATTGATGCATTTGATTAGACGCTTGGTCGTGCTTAATTTCGTCATCGGTTTGGCGCCACTCAAATAAAATATAAAGCGAGCCANCTACTTTCGCATGGCGAGAATCGCTAAAAACCACGTCAGCTCTATGCTGCTGGCAATCTACACCTTCAACTAGTGAGTATTGTTTAATACGCTCTAAATCGATTGAATGGTAGTTAAAAAGGCTATCAAAAGGTTGATCTAATAGGCGTTTATTACCAAGGCCAAGCAGTTCACTGGTACTGTTATTGGCATATATTACAATAAAGTTTTTATCAAGTAATATGATAGCGGTTGTTTGATTTTGCCAAATGGCATCGAGTAGCTCAGGGCTAAAGTTTTTATTATTAATCATAGCTGCACCATTTTAGTGCGTTGATGTTTGCAAGCAAGTTATACGGTAAAATACACTGCTGCACGTTGAGTAATACCCCAATTTAATTACTTAGGCTTAGCCCTTTTCGGTGCATAAAAAATATACAGGGCTCGCTTGTAGCAATAACTTGGTTTTTACTATTAAAAAGCTTTAATTGTAGTGTGTGCTGACCACGTTCTACATCCCTTATTGCAAAGGTTGAGCTGTCACTGGCAGGGCCGTGTGCTTTACCATCAATAAAAAGTTGTATAGTAAAACCAGTTTCAAAGCGTGGTTTTATTCGGCTAGTAACATAAACAGTGCCGGTATTTTCACGAATAGTCTGGTTATGATCAGGTGAGGAAATGGCAATACTAAAGGCCGCTTGTTGAGGCTGGGGTTGCTCGTCAAAAATGTCAGTATTTGTTGCAGGTATATTAAGATCTTGGCTGGTAAGCTTTACCTCTTTAGCACCTTTATGAGGGGTGTCTGAGAACACTAATACGCCATTTTTATCTTTCCAAGCGTATATTTTTGTTTCACCGGCATAACTATAATTACTTAATCCTAAAGTAATTAATAGTAATAAAATCTTGTTATTCACTCTGCAGCCCTGCATTTTTATCGGTAACTTAACTTTAGTGGAGATTGACTAATTTTACCATTAAAAAAGCCCGCAAAGCGGGCTTGAGAACACACATATTTTTTACAGCTTAATTAACAGCTGTAGTACATTTCAAACTCAACTGGGTGAGTTGTCATGTTAAGCTTTTCAACTTCTTTAGACTTAAGTTCGATGTAAGCATCGATTAAGTCGTCAGTGAATACGCCACCTTGAGTTAAGAATTCACGGTCTGCGCTAAGTGCAGATAGTGCTTCGTCAAGTGATGCTGCAACAGTTGGAATTTCTGCTGCTTCTTCAGCTGGTAAGTCGTATAAATCTTTATCCATAGCATCGCCAGGGTGGATCTTGTTTTTGATACCATCAAGGCCAGCCATAAGCATTGCTGAGAAAGCAAGGTATGGGTTAGCTGTTGGATCCGGGAAGCGTACTTCAATACGACGACCTTTTTCAGATGGAACCACTGGGATACGGATTGATGCAGAGCGGTTACGTGCAGAGTATGCAAGCATAACTGGTGCTTCAAAACCTGGTACTAAACGTTTGTACGAGTTAGTAGATGCGTTTGCAAAAGCGTTAATTGCTTTAGCATGCTTAATGATACCGCCAATGTAGTAAAGTGCATCTTCAGAAAGACCGCCGTACTTATCGCCAGCAAAAAGGTTAACACCGTCTTTAGCTAAAGACTGGTGACAATGCATACCAGAACCGTTATCACCAACAACTGGCTTAGGCATAAACGTTGCTGTTTTACCATATAAGTGAGCCATGTTATGGATAACATATTTCATTTCTTGGATTTCATCCGCTTTTAATACCATTGTATTAAAGCGAGTAGCGATTTCGTTTTGACCTGCTGTTGCTACTTCGTGGTGATGTGCTTCTACTACTTGGCCCATTTCTTCTAGAACTAGACACGTAGCTGAACGCCAATCTTGGAAGTCATCAACAGGAGCAACTGGGAAGTAACCGCCTTTAACACCTGGACGGTGACCAGTGTTGCCATCTGCATATTCTTTATCTGAGTTCCAAGCAGCTTGCTTAGAATCAATTTTGTACATAGAACCAGACATATCTGATTTGTATTTAACATCGTCAAATACGAAGAACTCTGGCTCAGGGCCAAATAAAACAGTGTCTGCAATGCCTGTAGAACGCATGTAATCTTCAGCGCGCTTAGCAACAGAACGCGGGTCGCGCTCATAACCTTGTAATGTAGATGGCTCTACTACGTCACAACGTAAAATTAATGTAGCTTCTTCAGTGAAAGGGTCTAATTTGATTGACTCAGGAACTGGCATTAATACCATGTCTGATTCGTTTATGCCTTTCCAGCCTGCAATTGAAGAGCCGTCGAACATTTTACCGTCTTCAAAAAAGTCTTCATCAACTTGGTGATGAGGAATAGAAACATGCTGTTCTTTACCCTTAGTGTCAGTAAAGCGTAAATCAATGAACTTAACGTCATTTTCTTTAATAAAATCTAAAACCGATTGTGACATGTGTCCTCCAACTATTGGGTTTTGTTATTGCTGCATAATTGCTTTGATATTTACTAAGCTGTTTTTGTGCCATTATTGTAACTGGCTGTTTATAAATTAAAAAAATATCATTGCATCAAAATGGAATATATAAACGCACTGCTTTGGTGCGTAAATATTCCATTTCGGTGCAAAATTTACAGAGCGTAATTTGTTGTTAATTTAATCAGCTGGAATTAGCATAACCTAAATGCAAAAGAGTAACAAAAAGATCGGAAAAATAGTCAAAAAGAGGTTTTTTTGAAAAATAATTGAAATTTAATTCATATAATTGTCATATAAAAAACAGATACTTAGTAAAAGTATTGAGAAAGTTTTAAAATATGTATTGGATAAACTTTCATCCATGTCATTAATGAGGGATAATATGCGCCCTTTTAAATCCTATGCTGGGACATCTCGCGAAAGCGTGGATGAGTGCGTAGATCTTGCAGGATCATTGAGAATTTAATTTCTCTGAGTAAATATATGAGCATCGAAAAGTTAAGAAATATAGCGATTATCGCGCACGTTGACCACGGTAAAACAACTCTGGTTGACAAACTACTTGAGCAATCAGGTACATTAGAAACACGCGGCGGTAACGAAGAGCGCGTGATGGACTCAAACGACATTGAGAAAGAACGTGGTATTACCATTTTGGCTAAAAACACAGCCATTTCTTGGAACGACTACCATATCAATATCGTAGATACCCCGGGACACGCCGATTTCGGTGGTGAAGTTGAACGCGTACTTTCGATGGCTGACTCAGTATTATTACTTGTTGATGCTCAAGAAGGTCCAATGCCACAAACGCGTTTCGTTACGCAAAAGGCATTCGCGCAAGGCTTAAAGCCAATCGTAGTTATCAATAAAATTGATAAGCCAGGTTCACGTCCTGATTGGGTTATGGATCAAATCTTTGATTTATTCGACAACCTTGGCGCAACTGACGAACAGTTAGACTTTAAAGTAATCTACGCTTCAGCTATCAACGGCTGGGCAACGCTAGATTTAGACGAACCATCTGAAAACATGGAACCTATGTTCAAGATGATCGTTGAAGAAGTATCACCACCGGATGCAGATCCTGAAGGTGACTTCCAAATGCAAATTTCTCAACTAGATTACAACTCTTATGTTGGTGTAGTTGGTATTGGTCGTATTAAACGTGGTTCTGTTGCTCCTAACCAACAAGTTACTATTATCAGTGCTGATGGCACTACACGTAATGGTAAAATTGGCGCAGTACAAAGCTACCTAGGTCTTGAACGTATCGAAACTGATAGAGCTTACGCTGGTAACATCGTAACTGTAACAGGTATTGGTGAGCTTAAGATTTCTGACACAGTTTGTTTCCCAGGAAACGTTGAAGCATTACCACCACTAAGTGTTGATGAGCCAACTGTAACAATGACATTCTCTGTAAATAACTCACCTTTCTGTGGTAAAGAAGGTAAGTTTGTAACGTCACGTAACATCCGTGAGCGTTTAGACAAAGAATTAGTACACAACGTAGCACTTCGCGTTGAAGATACTGCTAGCCCAGATAGCTTCCGTGTTTCTGGTCGTGGTGAATTACACCTAGGTATCTTAATCGAAAACATGCGTCGTGAAGGTTACGAGCTTTCAGTTTCTCGTCCAGAAGTTATCTTACGTACTGTTGATGGCGTTCTAGAAGAACCGTTTGAAACAGTAACTATTGACTGTCAAGACGAGCACCAGGGTTCTGTTATGGAACAAGTTGGCCTACGTAAAGGTGAACTTACTAACATGACTCCAGATGGCAAAGGCCGTATGCGTTTAGATTTCATGATCCCTAGCCGTGGTTTAATTGGTTTCCAAACTGATTTCATGACGCTTACTTCGGGTTCTGGTCTTATGTACCATACGTTCGATCATTACGGTCCTCACAAAGGTGGCGACATCGGTGTTCGTAAGAACGGCGTAATGATTGCAAACGCAACGGGTAAAGCACTTACTAACGCATTATTTAACTTACAAGAACGCGGCCGTTTATTCATCGGTCACGGTGTTGAAGTATACGAAGGTATGGTTATCGGTATTCATAACCGTGATAACGACCTTACAGTTAACGCCCTTAAAGGCAAGCAGTTAACTAACGTACGTGCATCTGGTACTGATGAAGCGCAAACGCTTTCTCCACACCTTAACTACTCACTTGAGCAAGCGCTTGAGTTCATCGATGATGACGAGCTAGTTGAAGTTACTCCACTAAACATTCGTATCCGTAAGCGCCACCTTACTGAAAACGAACGTAAACGTGCGGGTCGTGCACCTAAGTCATAATCTATTAATTTAGAATAATGATTTTAAAAGCCGCTGTATTGAAAAATACAGCGGCTTTTTGTGTTTTGGGGTTGGTAAATTTTGGTTTCGAAAATCTTTGGCAATTATATAATGAATGTCGATAACTCTTTTTATTAGGTAGATGATTTTTTTAGTAACATGCGTACTATTTCACTGGAGCAAGTGTGATGAGTTCAATTAATGTAAAGTTTGAATCACGTTCAGCCAAAGATAATTTTAGAGTCGCTACTACTAGCTATGAGTTAGCTAGGCGAGCAAGTGAAGAATGGGAAATCGAGCATCACTGTATAACAGGAATCGTGTTCACCGCATTTTCAATCGAGGCAATGCTTAATCATTTTGGAAGAATTTTATTCAATGACTGGGATGCTAATAAATTAAATAGAAATGCATCACACAAAAAATTATTTCGAGAAGTAAATCTACCAAATTATCTAGGAACAAAAGTATATCAAACTGCCAATAATTGTTTTGTACTTAGAGACTTGCTAGCTCACGGAAAAACAATTGAAGAAACTATCATTATTGATGTTCCCAATGATATTGGCAGAGATAAAGTTGTTCATAAAGTAACTTCAATACGAAGTAAGGCACATAGAAATACTAATTGCGAAGTATTAGAAACATTCATCGAAACTGCAAAAAACATAGAAAAAGATATTCAAGACAATGGGTTTTATCCGAACCAGACGCATTTACCAAAAAAAGATAGAGAGAAACTATTAGAATGCCCTTTAAGTGTAAGTGGAATACATACGTGGTGACACAGCAAGCAACCGGAATATTGTTACTAAACCAATTTCTTATCATGTGTATTGTTTCGCTTTTTCTTCTCCTTTTCCTCTAAAAGCGCAGCGCCTCTTAGCCTCTTTGTGAATAATTTACTTAAAGATTTTTTGCACAAGGAGAAGGGAATGAGCAGTGAAAGAGAGAGCTGAAACAGCCGATAATGCAAAGTACCAGTATTTGTTGGTGGGATTTTTTTGCGTTGGGTTTCGCTTCGCTCAACCCAACACACGTGTTCAATTATTTTATTGGTAGTTACTTACTTTTTAGGGAGTAGAGTGATTTTGCCAAATACATCTGCATCTATAAAGCCACGATTTCTGTCGCCGTTTACTGGCTGTACTTCGTGTGAGCCCATAAAGTGTTCGCGCACGTCGCTGCCATCGTTATCGCAATACGCTAGCATAAAGCCGATTACTTGCTTTTCGCTAAGTGTAATTGGGGTATTTTTAGCACCTTCTTTATAATCATTAGGGTAGAGTTTTATCGCTACTTCCCACGTGATGTTAAAAGGTGCGGTGGTGTTACGCTTCCAGTTACTGACTAGGTGGTCGGTATATAAATGGGCTTTTTTATCAGGGCCGTAATCGGCAGCTTGGTTATCAAGGCCAATATGATACGCCAAAGCGGTGTGATTAAATTGGTGGTTTCCGCCCGATGCATCGCTATCAATAAATACTTCAAGCGCATCGTCATCCCAATATTTATAGGTTGGATCTGCGTGTGTATCTATTAAAACATCATCCACAATATCGGCTTGTAGGTATAAATAGTTTTGATCCCACAATAAACGATAACGCCCTTTAAAGTCGGCATCGTTTGTTGGCAGTGTGCCATCCATTAAATAAGGCATGTCGTGCCAAGTGGCTTTATCCCACGCACTTTCTGATACGCCATCAATAGTAATTGGAGTTGATGTATGTTCAACATCAATGGCCATTGCAGGCGTGCTTAATAAAAAGCTTAAGGCGAGTGCTAATTTTTTCATTAATTTCTCAATTTTATTGTGGATTTGTCTTAATGTAATAACAATCTTAAAACAGCTAAGTAAATAGTTACAGTGAAATACTTTCGCCTTCGTTTAAAATATACAGCGGTGTTTTAGCATCCATATTTTTAACCATGTGTAATAAACGTAGCAAAGCAGAGTGGCTAGTATGGTCGCCCATTTTCCAACTTGAGTTACCGTATCCCCACGGTATCATTACTTTGCAGTTAAGCTCTTGTGCTGCGTTAAGCGCGTCTTCTGGTGTAGTGTGAACGTAGCGATAAAATTTGCCACTTTCTTTACTGTAGTAAGATGCGATTGGTATTAAGCACACATCTATATCGCCATATTTTTGCTGTATATCTTTAAAGTGTTTTGAGTAGCCCGTATCGCCTGCAAAAAATAAGGTACTGCCGTTTTGTTCAAGCAGCCAGCCATTCCATAAGTCTTTATTGTTGTCTTCGTAAATAAATGGCACTAATACACGAGCGCTAAAATGATGAGCTGGCACGGCATTAATAGCTAAATCGTCAATATTGGTTGTTGAGTACCACGGCATTTCGCTAATATTAAAACCGCCGGTGGGGAAGTTGTCGGCCATACCGAGTGGTGTTAAATAGCGAGGTTCATTGCCAATGCTTTGTATGTCGGCCTTATTAAAATGATCGTAATGAATATGCGAATATATTACCGCATCAATGTTTTTTAGTTCTTGTTCACTAGGCCAAGCGCCTGCTTTACGATAAATGCCACCGCCGAGTTTAAAGCCAAGTGCGACTGGAGAATCAAACTGATTTTTTACCGGATCAAACAGCACACTTTGACCATTTGGGGTGTTAATTACAAAACTAGCGTGACCAAGCCAGCGCACAGTATAGCCGGTGCTAAGTTGTGGTTTAGTTTGCTGGCCTTGATACTGGCAGTTTTCACTGCCGGTTTTGCATAGTAAGTCTGGGTGGGCTGGGTAGCAGTTTTCAGTGCAGGTGGTGGGATATGTTTTTTCACCTGTGTATAAATTTTTATAACGACCGTTCTTATCATTAATAACAACAACCGAGTCGGGGTTGGTTATACGATTAATATTATTAGGTGCACCGCAGGCAGTTAGTATACATAAGAGCATTGTTGCGATTAAAAAGCTTTTCATTATAAATCCCTTTTAGCATTCCCTTTAATATAAAAAAGCCTGCAATTAAGCAGGCTTGTTAAAGTAACAAATGATTAGCCTGCGCTATTCATTTGTTCAATAAATTTGTTTGAATCGGCAATCGATTTGTTCATGTCGTTCATCAACAATTGAATATCGCGCTTAAGGTTAGTGAATTCACCTTTAATAGCCGATACCGCTTGTGCATTTAAGTTATGCTTTAAGTATAAAACGTTATCATGAAGCGAGGTTAATACTGGCTCCATTTTACTCTCTGCGCTGCGCATTGAGCGTAATAGCTGATCAAATTGACGCTTAGTCGCGGCTAGCTTTTTGCTGCTTTCACGCTTAAGTGATGCGCTTTTGTATTGCTCCAACTCATCGCCCCACTCATCAAATAGCGCTTCTGCTACGTCTTCTACTTTATTGATGTTAGTTGATACTTCGTTAGCGGCATTTAAGCTCGACTCATAATCGTCGTTTAACTGATTATAAGTGTCTTGTAATTCGCCACCATTAAAATCGATTAGAGTCGTTAAGCGCTCTAGTGCCGATTTAAATTCTTCTTGTGACTCTTCTTGAGAGTCTTTGGTTTCTTCTACGCGGTCAATAAGAATATCGCGTTTGTGAACACCCACTTTTTCCATTGCAGAGTAATAAGCTGATTGGCAGCCAGTTAAAGTAAGTGTTACTACAAGCATTGAAACACTGAGTAATGTTTGTTTTTTCATTTGAATTCCTGTTTACGTGCGTTAGTGCTGTAAATTATGGCGCTGATTGTTATTATAATCAAAACTATATAAGCACAAGTCAATTGTATGAATGATAAGCTCTCACATTACAAACAGCAAGTTAAGTCCTTTATACGCCAGCAACCTGGTTGGTGGATGCAGTATTTTAATCGTTGTATAGACGATCAAATAACGGTTAATGCAGGTTACCTTGCTTACGTGACACTTCTGTCGTTAGTGCCATTAATTGCGGTGGGTGTTGCTATATTTTCGGCTTTTCCGGGCTTTGAATCTACTCGCATGGAAATTGAGAGCTTTTTGTTTACCAACTTTGTCCCTACTTCTACCGATGTTATTAGAGAGCACATTAGCTCCTTTGCGGGCAATGCCAACCAAATGACGGCAGTAGGTATTGGCTTTTTAGCTGCAATAGCCTTACTGTTAATACGCAATGTAGATGCCACATTAAACCGAATTTGGCGAATTAAGAAAAAACGCCCAATGATGATCTCATTTGCTGTGTACTGGATGGTTTTGAGCTTAGGGCCTATGTTGCTCGGAGCTAGTATTGGTGTTACCTCTTACATTGTATCGTTGGTATCGTTTGCAGATCAGGGTATTCCTGGGTTTAGCGGATTTTTGTTAAAGTTATTGCCGTACGGGATTTCGATGGTGGGCTTTATTATGCTCTACACCTTAGTGCCTAATACGCGTGTATCGTTCAGAGCGGCAATACCTGGCGCTTTTTTTGCGGCACTTTTATTTGAGCTGACTAAAAAAGGGTTTGCACTTTATATTAGCCATTTTCCTTCGTACGAAGTTATTTACGGCGCAGTAGCAACCATTCCTATTTTGTTTGTATGGGTGTATTTATCGTGGGTCGTTGTTTTGCTTGGCGCTGAATTTACTGCGTGTATTAGCCCAAATGATATTCCAGAAACACCAGAACTTGAACTAGAAGATGATGAACCAGCAGTAAAGGACACAGTTTAAATGCAAGGTTTAATACAACGCGTAAAGCATGCCAAAGTAGAAATTAACAACCAAGTAGTAGGTGAAATTAGCCAAGGTATATTGTTGTTGCTGGGCGTTGAAAAACACGACGATACGCAAACGGCCGATAAGCTTTTACACAAGGTAAGTAATTATCGTATTTTTACTGACGAAAACGACAAAATGAACTTAAGCCTTAAAGATATTAAAGGTGAGTTACTGGTGGTTTCGCAATTTACGCTAGCGGCTGATACTAAAAAGGGTATGCGCCCTAGCTTTTCATCTGCGGCAACGCCAAGCCAAGCTAATGAGCTTTACGAGTACTTTGTTGCTCAAGCTAAAGAGTTGGGGCTTACAATAGCCACCGGTGAGTTTGGTGCCGATATGCAAGTAAGCTTGTGTAACGATGGGCCCGTTACGTTTAACTTATCTGTTTAAGTTTTTGGTTACCACGACAATATGATTTACATAGCCCGTAATTTTTTGCGGGCTAACATTACAACCAAATACATCGAGTAATAGCTGTTGAAGTTGCTTTAATTGCGACTCATGCTGCGATAAAAAGTTAATAAATAGCACACCGTTGTTATTTAAAGCCGAGTAAATTTTTTTATAAAATGCCTCTTCAAATAAAAATCGAGGTGCATCTATCTGGCTAAACAAATCTAAAATAATCCAATCAATATTTTGCGCACTTTTTAAAATCTGTTGCGCATCGGCGCAAAGCAGTTGCTCATTTTTATTTGACGAAAAAAATTGGGTATAGCAATCAATAATATCGGCGTTTTTTTCAACCGATGTTATTTGTGCTTTAGGGTATTTGTATTGTAAATAATTACGAATTGCTCCGCCGCCGAGGCCTAGTTCTAACACTTTTTGTGGCGGNCGGCTTAAGAGCCTGCCAATGCTTACCTAGGCATAATAAATGTGGAAAAAGTAATAAATCCGGGTTATTTAAATCAATAACAGATTGAAGAGTGTCGTTAATCAGTAACCAGCGTAACGGCTCGTGCTCACGTACTTGAATGTGATCGCCACTGCATTTATGCCAATAGATTAACTGACCAATGCTGTGGCTATTTTCAATAAATTGATCGCCCAGCAAACCCGTCAGTGAATTTATATAATTGATTTTTTCCATCATATTCTCAGCATAAACTAGCAACGTTAAAGCGCAATGGCCTTTGCCATTATTTTTTACGTTATTTTACAGCCATCACCAAAGTCGTATTTGCAGTTTTTTTAAGATGGAGTATGGTATTTGCCATAAATAATACCAACGGACTTAATTATTTAAGCTTTTTAGTTTGGTAGATAATCAATACTATTAGTATAGCGCCGTAGCCTTTTTTGACTTTTATTTACGGCCTATATAACAACAGGAGTATGTATGTTTCAGGTAAGCACCCCACAAAGTAGCGAAGATTGGCAAGCGTATTACCAATTGCGTTGGCAAGTATTACGCGCGCCTTGGGGCGAGCCTCGTGGCTCTGAACAAGACGATATGGAACAAGACTCTGAGCACCGCTTTATAAAAAATAAAGAAGGCGAAGTGCTAGGTGTAGCACGTTTGCACTTTAACAATCATGAGCAAGCACAAGTGCGCTATATGGCGGTTGCAGAGGGTAATCGTAACCAGCATATTGGTAGTCGCTTACTGCACGAGCTTGAAAAAATTGCATGGGTTCAAAACGCAGGCGAGCTTGTATTGTTTGCACGCGAACGAGCGCTTGAGTTTTATAAACGCCACGGTTACGAATTAAAAGAAAAAGCGCACTTAGCGTATGGCGATGTTCAACACTTTAAAATGGTAAAGCAAAAACCGTCTGAGCCAGGTTGGTTTCGTCACCCTAATTGGACGCAAGTACTACAAAATACGTGGCGTGAGTCTATTCCAATTAGTGACGCGATGGGTATTAAGGTAGAAAGCTATACCGATTGGCAATTTACAACCAGCGCCGACCTAGACGCTAACTTAAACCTACATAACACTATGTTTGCAGGTTCTATTTATAGCTTGGCCACGCTAACAGGTTGGGGCGCTACGTACTTAGCACTTAAAGAAGCTGGGCTTGAAGGTAATATTGTATTAGCCGATGCTAACATTAAGTACTTAAAACCGCTTACTACCGACCCACGTGGTTGTGTTGATATACAAACCTGTAAGGGCAAGTTAAGCGATTTAGAAACCGATGGTAAAGCAAGTTACGTAGTGCCAGTAACTATTTACGATGGTGATAACGTGGTTGCAGAATTTGAAGGGCAGTTTGTAGTAAAAAAATAACTGTTTAGCTGTTCAAAACACAAAAAAGCCAAGCAATACTTGGCTTTTTTGTGCGTAAAACTTAGGGAAGTATTACAGCAAATCGGTTAATAATATACCGACACCAATACGTTCTACATCCGCATTGTAATCAATTAAGCTTTCGCCATAACCGTTAAAGTATTGTGCATAACCACGAACGCGACCCCATAACGGAAATGACCAGTCGAGCTGAATTGCACCACGATTATCTGAATTTAAATTGTTACGCGTCATAAAGCTAAATTCATGGTCATGAAAACGATACGCGCCGCTAAATTCAAAGTAACCCATGTATTTGTATATGTCAGGGTTGTCGTCGCCATTGGCTTCTAAAATATCTTCTTTTTCGTCCTCAGCTATGCGATACCAAGGTTTAAAGCTAAAAACAAAGCCTCTATTTTCCCAAATAAAGTCTGCATAAATACGGTTCCACGAACGTGAGTTTGGTTGGCTTCGACCATTTGACTGATGCGAGATACCTAATGCGATTGCCATTTCGTCGCCCCATAATACGTTTTCTGGGTCGAGGTAATTAATCCAAAATATCTCTGGTTCGTAGTTTGTTTCACGAAATGGAGACGAAATTTCTGAGTTATAAATTTGCCAATATGATTGCAGTGTAAAGCCAAAAAATATGGCTTGGTCTTTATCCGAAAAATCATCGTAAAGAGGCACTTTTATCGATAGCTGATATTTGGCTTCTAGATTGTCGAGCGGTTCGCCGTCGCTATCATCTGTTAGTGCATCAAAACCATCAAAAGGGCGATCGTTTGGGTGTGATACGTACGAAAGCGGTAAAATATAGTTACGCTTATGTGGCGTAATTACATTTCTATTTTTTTTACCTACTTCTTCACGGGCTTGGCGTTTATCAAGCGCGGTAAGTTGTTTATTTTCTTCAAGAGCTGAACACTTTTTACGAAGGTCGTCTAATGTCTGTTTACCATCTCCGCCAATTACCTCATTTAAAATACACTGTTTTACAAGCTCGATGTCGTTGTCTTGCTCGTTTGTAGCAACTTCTTCTTCTTGTGCGAAGGTAGCGGTACTAATTAAAGCAGAAAGAGTTATCCAGTGGCGCCAGCTCATTGTAATTCCTTGTGAGTTTGGGTTGTTGTATGCGTTAATTTAATTATAACGTCTTTTTACATATGTAACGGTGAACTTTTACTGAATTTGTATTCATAACAAGGTCCATACGTATACAAAGTAAATATAGATCAAAAGAAAAGCGGCCTAAGCCGCTTTTCTAATGCAAATTAACTACTTTAGTTAATTTATACCAATTTTGTTAAAAACATGATCATTCTAGCGTATTAAATAACTCACTAACTACGTTAAAAATTATTTATATAGAACAACTATGTACCATAATTTTAGCCTTGTTATTAAGCTATTTCCTTATCGCTATAATAGATCACTAATGTAATTGGTATTACTCTCACGCAATGAGAAGGGTGAGCTAAAGCTCAAATATGTTAGTAAAAAACTTATAAAGCTCGGTACCTTGATTAACACTCGCTGAGGCAAAGTGCAAAATAGCAATTGCATCGCAATCAAGAGTAAGTGTTTGCAATGGTTGCTCACTTAAGTAGCGCTCCATGCGTAAAATATTGGCAATAGGCTCACCGGCTTTAATGTGCCCGCCAAGTGGGGCTAAGTATTCAACCATGCCGCCAATAGGGGCGTAATAGGCAAAGTAGTCATCTAAATTACATGCATAACGAGTCATATTAACTGGCGTATGCGGTGCGTTTTGTAATACGCCTTTGTGATTTAAGTAACTTAAAATGCTGTTTGCATCGTTTAATGCTTCTTTTAAGTCTATTTTTTCTTGGCTGCCTAGCTCTACAGTAAATGCTTCTACAGGTATTGATAATTCACGACCTTGTCCGCTAAGTGCATCACTTAAATGCCACCATGGGCAAAAGTTAGCTTCATCCATAGCGCCGTCAAAATCACTAGAAATAAGCAATACATGCTCAATATTAAAGTAACGTGCGCTGTCGGTTGCATAGGTTGGGCAGTACAGATGCTTGCTTGAAATAGGGCCTGTGTGTAAATCGAGTACTATATCAGCCTGATGAGCGAGCTTTTGTAAGTTAAGCGCAATGCGTTTACCCGTATTGAGTAAATAAGCAGGGCCGTTAAGTTTGCTGTTTACTTCGTCAATAAGTGCCTTTTTGAAGTTACTTTTTAATGTGGCGTCGTCATACTGAGTATGATTTTGTGCAAACTGTGCTACTAAATTTTTATTGTAGTGATACATGCGATTCCAATTAGTGCCCGTAATCGGATCGAACCTGCCAAGGGTAAACTCGCCAGATTTTTGATTACAACCAATCGGATTGGCATAAGGTACAAGGGTAATATCGCCACTAAGGTTTAAGTTTTTTAACTGCTCAAGCAGCTGAAAAATAACTGCGTTACCTTGCACTTCAGCGCCATGCATATTGGCCTGAATGTAAACACTTGGCCCTGTGCCATCGCCTTTTAAACGATACACAGGAATTGTAAGTGGTAAGCCGTTTGCAACTTCCCCTACTACAATGTTCTCTTGGCTAATGTGTGTTGTATTACTCATACTTGTTACCTTAAATAATGGCTGGCATTTTCGGCTTGGCGAACACAGGTAAGTGTACCGTTTTGCAAGGTGTACTCAGCAGCTAGCTCATGGCATAAAAAATACGGCATACTTTCGGTAAAGCCGTAAGCACCGCATTGGCTAAACACTAGCCAGTCGTGCTCATTTAAATCGCTTGGTAAGTTATGTTCACCCAAGCAATCAAGCGCTGTACAAAGTGGGCCATATAAAGTGACCGCTTGAGTTTTAGCACTGGATTCACGCAGTAATGCAGCAGGAAAGTCCTGGCTGGTAACAGCAGGGCGTAATAAGTGATTTATACCGCCGCTTAAAATTACTTGTTCTTGATTGTAGTTTTGTTTGCGCTCTACTACTGGGTTTGCGTAATGACCGCATTCGCCAACGGCATAGCGACCAAGTTCCATCCATAATTCTTCTACACCCGCATCATTTTTAATTTTAGCTAGCGCAGCAATTAAGTCATCCCAATCAAGTGTTGCTTCGTTTTGTGTATAAGGAATACCTAAACCGCCGCCTAAATCGAGAATTTTAAGGCTAATATTTAAATCGCTGGCAAGTTGGCTAAGAGGTGCAATCATTTGTGACCACAAGTCGCTTAGTTTTTGAGTGCTAAGCATGTTGCCCCACTGAAAAATATGCAGGCCGTCAAATTTAAGCGCAGGGTAGTCAGCTACATTGAGTGCTTGCCACTCATTACAACCCAAACCAAACGGCGTAAGGCTGTCGCCGCCCAGTGGGTTTTTTTCACCTTCAGGCCAGCGTAATTGTACACGCAGTAATACTTGTAACTGCGTATTTTGTAGTTGCGCTTGTTGGTTTAACCAACGTACTTGATTGAGGCTTTCTGCTACGAATATACGCACGCCGCGCTCAATAAAGTGTTTTATTTGTTTAGGGCTTTTTGCAGGCCCTGTGTTGAGCACGCGCTGCGAGCTAATACCTTGTGCTAGTACTTGCTCAAGCTCACCTTTACTTGCTACGTCAAAATTAAAGCCAGCACTGTCTAAGCTTTGAATAATTTTAGACAGTGGGTTTGCTTTTACCGCGTACCACAGCTTTACATCGGTTTGCGCAACTAAACGCGCAAGATGCGTGTTTAGTTGATCTAGGTCGTAAACAAAAAAAGGTGTATCAAGTTGTTGTGTAATAGTATTTACAGCGGTTTTGATAGGCGTGCTCAAAAAGCTCATTATCGTAAAACCTCTTCAAGCAATAACGATGCATCGCTTTTCTCGTCGCGGTATTTAACTATTAACGCACACGACATGCTTAGGCCTTGCTCGCGCGCCCATTCGTTTGATGCAGGGCGAGAGCCCGGTATTACAATCGCGTACTCTGGGATTGGCTCGCCTTTATCTAGTTGGCGCTCGTTTACGCAGTCGTATACTGGAATAGTTGCTGATAAACGCACGCCAGGGGCAAGTACTGCGCCTTTTTTAATGACTACGCCTTCAACAATAATACAGCCTGCACCAATAAATGCGTCATCTTCAACCACTACTGGGCTTGCACCAATTGGCTCAAGTACACCACCAAGCTGAACTGCAGCACTTAAATGTACGTTTTTACCTACTTGTGCACAAGAACCCACCAATGCGTGGCTATCTACCATTGTGCCTTCGTCGATATATGCGCCAATGTTTACATACGCTGGTGGCATAATAATCGTGCCTTTAGCAACATAAGCACCACGGCGAACACTTGAGCCACCTGGTACCATACGGACGCCATCATCAGTACTAAATTCTTGCGGAGCTAGGTTATGTTTATCAACAAAGCCGCCTGCAAATTCAGTATTAGTGCCATTTTTGAAGGCTTCTAAAATGCCTTGCTTTACTTCTACGTTAGCTTGCCATTGGCCGCTTTCGTTTTGTGATGCAGCGCGTACTGCGCCCGATTCTAAATTATTTAATAGTTCTAACCAGCTCATTATAAAAACCTGTATTTAATGCCAAGATAAAATGGTGTTGTTTGCAGTTGTAATGCAATCGGTTTGAGTTAACTCAAGATGTGTTAAAGGTGGACGAAGTTGCGGGCTGCTTAAGCGGCCTTGCAAATGCATCAGTACCTTTACGGGAATAGGGTTTGCGACAGCAAATAGGCTATTAATAGCGCTTGACCACTGGGCAAATAAATTAGGGTGTTGACCACTTAAACTGCGCTTAACAAACTCGTGAGTTTGTTCAGGCCATGCGTTTGCAGCTACCGACACCAAACCTTTTGCGCCAGCTTGAGCAAAATAAGGCATTAGCGCATCGTCGCCACTAAAAATAGCTAAATTAGGCGCCGCTTGGCGGTAAGCTTCAAACTGAGCAATACTGCCGCTCGCTTCTTTTAACGCCCATAAATTTTTATTGTTTTGTAAGTTTTGAATTGTTGCCGCTGGGATGCTAACAGCGCTTCGACCGGGTACGTTATAAAGCATACATGGATGAGCGCTTGCATTTAGTAGGCTTTCAAACCAATGAGTTTGACCTATAGCGCCAGGCTTTGCATAAAGCGGTGAGCCAAGTAAAAAGCTATGAATTGGGAGTGTATTACAGTAGTTAACCCACTCAATTTGTTGCTTTAAGTTACTACCGCCCACAGCTACCATGAGTGGTACTGTTGGTTTTAGCTGGCATACGTGCTCAACAATGGCTTGTTGCTCTTTTAGCGTTAGTGCTAAACCTTCGCCCGTACTGCCAAGTAGCAAAATACCGTTATGTGCCGCTTCTTGATCGCTAACCAACTTAGTTAACGTGTTGTAGTCAACATCGCCGTGTTGATCAAATGGCGTTACGAGCGCGGTCCACAGTGAGTAGTCGTTTAAATTGAAGTTGTTGATCATCTCTCACGAACTTATAATTTGTACCAATTTTATTAAAAACGTGATCATTTTAGCGATAACTAATTTAATGCAATTGGTATTATTCGAAGAGTTAAAAAGCTTTATGGAAGGAGCCGCATTAACGTCGTTCGAACTAATAATTCGAAGAGCGAATGGGCTTAAAATAATAGGGCGCACGGCCTTAATATTTAAGACCAGAAGCTCTCCACCAAACTAACAAGTTGCTTTTTATAAGCAGCTATTGGTGACAGTCGCTAGGGTTCAACCTAGTCGCCCGAAATAAACACCTCGCAAAAGTGGTTACTTCTCGGCGTTAATTCCCCTCACGTATGCTTGCTGGAGTTTGCGCTCCTAACATACGCTACCTGAATAACGCACCTCTTCTAGCCCTTTGCACCTGTTTGTAGAGTAAAACTTACAAACCTGTGCAATTTAAATAGGGTAATTACGGCGATTAAAGCATTTTAGCCGTCTAGGTGTCAAGCGACTAAATACAGATTAATTCATCGAAAAGAGGGGTGGTTACGTATTAGGTGCTTTTCTCGTACACTAGCAATATAAGTAGTGAGGTATTTAATTAGTATGGAAAAATTTAGCGATATTTATAAGCGAGCGGTAGAGCGAAAAGGCTCTGAAAAAATGCTTAAGTTATTACTTGCAAAACCGCTATCTAAAAAACAACTAAGCACGTTAAGTGACGACGATTGGCTTGAAGAATTTACTCGAAAAGTATTTCAAAGCGGCTTTTATTGGTCAGTCATAAATAATAAGTGGGCAGGCTTTAGAGAGGTTTTTTGGGATTTTAGCGTTGATAAGTTATTAATGATGCCACCAGATATGCTGGAACAAAAAGCAACGGATGAGCGCATTGTTCGTAACTATAAAAAAGTAAAAACAATTACCGAAAATGCTTACATGATCCACGAAATAGCAGGGGAACATGGCAGTTTTAGCCAGTTTATCGCTAATTGGCCGACAGACGATATTATTGGTTTGTGGGCATATTTAAAAAAGCATGGTTCGCGTTTAGGCGGAAATACAGGGCCTTATGCGCTGCGAGCACTTGGTAAAGATACATTTTTACTATCACGCGATGTAGAGAATTATTTGCGTGCCCATAAAATTATAGACGGCGGCTTACAAACTAAAAAGTCACTAAATGCAGCCCAAGCTTTTTTTAACGAAATGCAAGAGCAAAGTGGCTTAAGTATGCAAGAGTTAAGCTTAATTGTTGCTTATGGCGTAGGTGACAACCGTGTTGGTATAAGTCAGCAACAATAGGAATTACCATGAAATTAGTGCCAAGATACACAGATGTTGCAGAAAACTTCGCGATAGAAGATTTCCCTGCAAGTGTCGCCTCTCCTCAGTTATTGCTGTGGAACGAGAGTTTAGCAAAACAATTTAATATTAACGTTGCGGCTGATTTGTGTGCCAGCACTTTTAGCGGTAACGAAAAACAGGCGATTCCTGCAGTAGCACTTGGTTACTCTGGGCACCAATTTGGACATTTTTCACCACGCTTAGGCGATGGACGAGCGCACTTACTGGGCGCTATTAGGGATGATGAAAACCAGTTATGGGATATTCAATTAAAAGGCTCTGGTGCTACTCCTTACTCAAGAGGTGGGGATGGACGTTGTGCTCTTGGTCCTGCTATTCGTGAATACGTAATGAGCGAAGCAATGCATGCACTGGGAGTTAAAACCACACGCTGCTTAGCGGTTGTTGGTAGTGGTGAAACGGTTTATCGTAATCCGCCACAAGCAGNNNCAACGAGTCATATTCGTGTTGGCTCGTTTCAATATTTAGCGACGCAAGGCGATGTTGAAGGGCTTAAAAATTTAGCCGATTTAGCTATAGAGCGACACTACCCAGAAATAACCGATACAGGTTCGCAGCGATACTTAGCATTTTTAGGCGCTGTGATTAAAAACCAAGTTAAGCTAGTTGTGAGCTGGATGCGTGTTGGCTTTATTCACGGAGTAATGAATACAGATAATACGCTAGTTAGCGGAGAGACTATTGATTACGGCCCGTGTGCCATGATGAATAGCTTTGATTTTGATACCGTATTTAGCTCTATAGACAAACAAGGCCGCTATGCATTCGGTAATCAACCTAATATAGCTAACTGGAACTGCGCACGCTTAGCTGAGAGTTTAATACCGCTTATTAGCGATGATGACGAGCAAGCAGTTTTATTAATGACGCCATTTATTAATAGTTTTGCTGAGCAGTTTAATGCTGAGTTTACAGCTATGTGGGCACAAAAACTGGGTTTAACTGAATCTAGCGATAGTAGTGGCGAGTTAATAGCAGAGCTGTTAACGCTATTAAAAGATAATCAGCTCGACTACACCAATACCTTTGATGCGCTTACTGAATCCTTAAAAGGAGAAAAAAGCGTACCTGAGTCGCTAATTGAATGGAGAGCTAGGTGGGTAAGTTTAACTGACGATAATAGTTATGAAGTAATGAGAGCGGCAAATCCTCGTGTAATACCGCGTAATCATGTGATCGAAGAAATAATTGCACAATATAACGCTACAGGATCCAGCGAGTTGCTACAGCGCTTTATAAAAATAGCCAGCAATCCATATTCTAACAGTGAAGAGTTATCAGAATTTTGCTCTCCACCGACGAATGATAATGACTACCAGACTTTTTGTGGTACTTAATACTTAACTTTAAATATAACCGCATGATTAAAAAGAGTCATTTTTTAATCAAACATGCGCATATATCTAGGGGAATGTTAATTCTGGTGGTATTATGCGCCGAATTAAAGCCAAGCAATGTTTCTTTGCATTTACATTTATAAGTGCATTTAATTTAATTGCTCTTACATTCCTTGCTAAGTACTAATTTACAAAAAACTACTATATTTATTTTTCAATAAAGTTTTAATTTCGCCTATAGTAAGTGGATGTGTGTTGTGACTGGGCATAGAAAAAAGTTATAAACTTTATTTTTCGTTAAGTATTGATTAACAAAGGCTCAGTTAGTCTATATAAAACTGATTGAGCTAGTATCGATTAGCTACAATTTAAAATTGTTCAAATGGGAAGAAAACAATGAAATTAAAATCACTTACAATTGCAATCGCGTTGGCTGCAACTAGCGCATCTACATTCGCTGCTGATAAAGAAGAAGGTTTCTACATTGGCGCATTTGGCGACTACTATGACGCATCTTGGAAAAACATGCGTGCTCAAGCTGGTCTTGACGTAAATGAATCAACTGGCTGGGGTGTTGAAGCCGGTTACCGTTTCAGTGATTACTGGAGCGCACGTCTTGAATATGCAGATATGGATTTTAATGCTTTTGATAAAGTTGCTGGCAACCGCAACAGTATTGATGGCGAGCGTTACGGTATTGATGCTCTTTACCATTTAAATGGTGGTCCTTTCTATGGTCTTTTCGGTATTAAAGAAATGGACGTAGTAGATGACAACACATTCTTAAATGCAGGTGTTGGTTACCAACATTTCATTACAGATGGCTTATTTGTAAATGCTGAAACAGCTGTATACCAAGGTCTTGACCGTGGTTACACAGATGTAGGCGCTAAAATTGGTATTAACTACTTATTCGGCCAAAATTCAGCTCCTGTAGAGCCAGTTAAACCAGCTCCAGAAATTGTTGAAGTAGCTGTAGCTCCTACAGATAGCGACAACGACAACATTGCTGATGCAGATGATAAGTGTGCTAACACACCTATGACTGATGCAGTTGATGGCACTGGTTGTACTTTATATGAAGATAAAGAAGTAACTGTAAGCTTATTAGTGACTTTCCCTAACAATGCTTCAGCAGTATCTACTCAGTACTTAAACGATATTGAAAAAGTATCTGCATTCTTAAAAGAGTACCCAGATACAACAGTACTTTTAGAAGGTCACACTTCTTCTGTAGGTAAAGCAACTTACAACAAATGGTTATCTAAAAAACGTGCTGATGCAGTAGCTAAGCAATTAGTTTCTGATGGCATTGCTAAAGACCGTATTACTACAGTTGGTTTAGGTGAAGAGCGTCTTAAAAATGATGCAAACACTAAAGCTGCAAACGCAGAAAACCGTCGTGTAGAAGCGCATATCAAAACTATCAAAAACGTTAAAGTTTTACGTTAATTAAATAGTTTGTAATAAAAACCCAGCCAAGTGCTGGGTTTTTTTATGCCTGTAATAAATTAATATTGGTTAATGGTAATGATTCTTACTTAACAAGTATTCATGAAAATAGTTTTTACTACAACCACTATTCATAGTATTTATAATCGGTATAATCAGTTGCGTAACTGGATGGATTTTCATCTATCCATAAAAGCTTTATAATTACGCGTTAGAATACTATAAGTATTGGGTAACTTATTTGCGCTTGAAGCGCTACCGGATACTTTCACGTCACCAAGAGGGCAATATTGTGCTACAAGAATATCGTAAACACGTAGAAGAACGTGCCGCGTTAGGTATCGTACCAGCGCCATTAGATGCTCAGCAAACTGCTGATCTTATTGAATTAATCAAAAATCCACCTGCAGGTGAAGAAGAATTCATTTTAGATTTGTTCATTCAGCGTATACCAGCAGGTGTTGATGATGCTGCTTATATTAAAGCGGGCTTCTTAGCAGCTGTAGCTAAAGGTGAAACTAATTCTCCACTTGTTTCTAAAGAAAAAGCGGCAGAATTATTAGGTACAATGTTGGGCGGTTACAATATTGCACCAATGATTGACCTACTTGATGACGAAACACTTGCACCAATCGTAGTTAAAGGCCTTTCAAATACATTACTTATGTTTGATGCGTTCTACGATGTAGAAGAAAAAGCAAAAGCAGGTAATACATTCGCTAAGCAAATTATAGAGTCTTGGGCAAATGCAGAATGGTTTACTAATAAGCCAGCTGTTGCTGAAAAGATCTCAGTTACTGTATTTAAAGTAACTGGCGAAACAAATACTGATGACTTGTCTCCTGCACCAGATGCATGGTCTCGTCCAGATATCCCACTTCATGCTTTAGCAATGCTAAAAATTGAACGCGATGGTATTACACCTGATAAAGCGGGCGAAGTAGGTCCAATTACTCAGATTGAAGAATTAAAAACTAAAGGTTTACCACTTGCTTACGTAGGTGATGTTGTTGGTACGGGTTCTTCTCGTAAGTCTGCAACTAACTCTGTACTTTGGTTTATGGGCGATGATATCCCATTCGTACCAAACAAGCGTGTTGGCGGTGTATGTCTAGGTAATAAAATTGCTCCAATCTTCTTCAATACAATGGAAGATTCAGGCGCATTACCAATCGAATTAAATGTTGATGAGCTTAACATGGGCGAGCAAATCGACATTTATCCGTACGAAGGTGTTGTTAAGCAACATGGTACTGATAAAGTGATTTCTACTTTTGAGCTTAAATCTGATGTGATTTTAGATGAAGTTCGTGCAGGTGGTCGTATTCCACTAATTATCGGTCGTGGTTTAACTGACAAAGCGCGTACATCTCTTGGCTTAGGTGCAACTGATACATTTAAAGTACCAACAGCAACAGAAGTTTCTGATAAAGGCTTCACACTAGCGCAAAAAATGGTTGGTAAAGCATGTAACGTTGCAGGTATTCGCCCAGGTCAGTACTGTGAGCCTAAAATGACAACTGTTGGTTCGCAAGATACAACAGGTCCTATGACACGTGATGAACTTAAAGATCTAGCATGTTTAGGTTTCTCTGCAGATTTAACAATGCAGTCATTCTGTCATACATCAGCTTATCCTAAGCCTATCGATGTAAGCACTCACCATACGCTTCCTGATTTCATCATGAACCGTGGCGGTGTTTCACTTCGTCCAGGTGATGGTATTATTCACTCATGGTTAAACCGTATGTTATTACCAGATACCGTAGGTACTGGTGGTGATTCACATACACGTTTCCCATTAGGTATTTCATTCCCAGCAGGTTCGGGTGCAGTAGCATTCGCAGCAGCAACTGGTGTTATGCCACTTGATATGCCTGAATCTATTTTGGTTCGTTTTAAAGGCGAAATGCAACCAGGCATCACTTTACGTGACCTTGTTCATGCAATCCCTTACTACGGTATCAAACAAGGTTTATTAACAGTTGAGAAAAAAGGTAAAATTAACGAATTCTCTGGTCGCGTACTAGAAATTGAAGGCGTTGAGCACCTAACTGTTGAGCAAGCGTTTGAATTATCAGATGCATCTGCAGAGCGTTCGGCAGCAGGTTGTACTGTTAAGTTATCTAAAGAGTCTATCTCTGAATACCTAGAATCAAACATTGTTATGCTTAAGTGGATGATTTCTGAAGGTTACGGCGATGTACGTACGATTGAACGTCGTATTACTGCAATGCAAGATTGGTTAGCTAACCCAGAACTAATGGAAGCTGACGCTGATGCAGAGTACAAGCATATCGTTGAAATTGATTTAGCTGAGATTAAAGAACCTGTTCTTTGTGCTCCAAATGACCCAGATGATGCGCGTCTTCTTTCTGATGTTGCTGGCGAGAAAATTGATGAAGTATTCATCGGTTCTTGTATGACTAACATTGGTCACTTCCGTGCTGCTGGTAAGTTGCTTGATGGCTTTAAAGGTCAACTTCCAACTCAGCTTTGGGTTGCTCCACCTACTAAGATGGACAAAGACCAACTTACAGAAGAAGGTTACTACGGTATTTTTGGTCGTGTTGGCGCACGTATCGAAACTCCAGGTTGTTCACTATGTATGGGTAACCAAGCACGTGTTGCAGATAAAGCAACGGTTGTGTCTACCTCTACACGTAACTTCCCTAACCGTTTAGGTAATGGCGCAAACGTATTCTTAGCATCATCTGAGCTTGCTGCAATTGCTGCAATCATTGGTAAATTACCAACAGTTGCTGAGTACCAAGAATATGCTGCGAAGATCAATGCAACGGCGTCAGATACATACCGTTACTTGAACTTCCACCGTATGCCTGCTTACACTAAAAAAGCAGACAACGTGATTATTCAACAAGCTGTATAATTTTTAGAGTTTGTTTAAAAACCCGCTTAGGCGGGTTTTTTATTGGCTAAAATAAATATTAGATAGTTCATGCTTCTTTTTTTATATTATTGTATTAAATCTAGTCTTAAGTTGCTTTTAAAGTAAGTAATCGCGCAAAAATTCCTATCAAAATGCATTAAAATCCTCATCAATATTCTCATTATTTTAGGCGAGATTTTATGACAGCATTAAACAACCAGAATTTACTGCAACTACGTTTTGTTAACCAAGCAAATATTGATTTGGTTAAGCCTTCTTTTGATAACCTGCCTGCAAATCCTTATGCAGATGGTGCCTTTCGTAAACGTCGTTACTCAGTAGTTAAAATGCAAAATGGTGAAATAAAGTTACAACAAACCAAAGCATTTGTTCAAGATGATTCAATTAATACTTTTCAAGGTAATGTAGAGCGTACTTACGAAAACCTAGAGCAAAGTTTACTTGAGTCAGAAGGCATGAAAAGCATTGTAAATGAGTTTCGCCAACTTACCGGTATTGATGAGCAGCGTGATATTGAAATTCATCAGTTCCGTATGCTTGCAATTAACAGCGATACGCCGGCAGCGCCAGAAGGCGTACATCAAGATGGTTTTGATCATGTATGTATATGCGGCGTTTCTCATGAAAACTTAGAAGGCGGCGAGCTACTTGTATACGAAAACAAGCAAGCTGAGCCTTGTTTTAAAATGGAAATAAAAGACGGCATGTTTGCATTAATAAACGACCGTCAAGTGTGGCATAACGCAACACCTATGAACAAAATTGATGCTAGCAAACCAGGTTACCTGGATTGTTTTGTATTAACGTCTTAAGGAATAAGCATGAACATAACGCAATTACGTGAGCAGTTTCCTGCATTAATGCAAAACGTTGATGGTAAATCGCCAATATTTTTAGACGGACCAGGTGGCTCGCAGGTACCAACATCGGTGCTTAATGCGATGACTGCTTATTTAGGTCGTTATAATTCGAATTTAGGTGGCGCGTTTTTTTCTAGTGATAAAACGGTTGAGTTGATGGCTAATGCGCGCCAAGCCGCCGCTGACTTACTTAATGCACCTAGCTCACAACAAATTGTGTTTGGTCCAAACATGACCAGCCTAACATTTAGCTTTAGCCGTGCTATTTCACGCGACTGGCAGGCTGGCGATGAAATAATTGTAACCAATGCCGATCATTTCTCAAATGTATCGTCGTGGCAGCAAGCTGCAGAAGATAAAGACGTAAAGGTAAATACAGCGCTTATTAATGAAGCTGATTGCAGCTTAGATATGGTGCAATTTGAAAGCTTATTAAACAGCAACACTAAGCTTGTAGCGGTAACTTACGCTTCAAATACCACAGGTTCAATTAATAATATTAAACGTATTGTTGAGCTTGCTCACGCTGTAGGCGCACTTGTTTATGTTGATGCCGTACATTACGCACCGCACGAACTTGTTGACGTGCAAGCGCTTGATTGCGACTTTTTAGCCTGCTCTGCATATAAGTTTTTTGGCCCGCATTTAGGTATGGTTTATGGTAAAAAAGAACATTTAGACGGGTTCACACCTTACAAAGTTGAGCCAGCTAAAGACGTAGCACCAGGCCGCTGGGAAACCGGCACACAAAGCTTTGAAGCCATGGCGGGTTTTATCGCAGCTGTTGATTACATTGCAGCAATTAGCGAACTTGACGATAGTCACTCACGCCGCGAAAAGTTAAGCATAGCTTTTGCTAAAACTAAACAACACGAAATGGCGCTTAGTGAGCACTTTTTAACGCGCTTGGTAAACTACCCACGCATTAAGTTGTTTGGTATTGATGACTTTGATCGCTTAAATGAGCGTACACCTACTTTTGCTTTAATTTTTGAAGGGCTTGAGCCACGCGCCGTTTCAGAATTTTTAGGTAAGCAGCATATTTGTGTGTGGGATGGTAATTTTTACGCGCAAGGTTTGTGCAAGCAATTAGATGTGCTTGATAAAGGCGGTGTAGTGCGCATTGGTTGTATGCACTACAACACGATTGAAGAGCTAGATCAGTTGTTTAATTTATTTGATGAACTGCTCGGTTAAATAATACTGATTTTGGTGCGCTAACTCTTTGGCGCACCATATATTTGTTCTGCACGATTAAACAACACCCACGATGTTAAAATATACTTATCGTTTGATACTGGCTTATTACCTCTGTGGGTATGTGTAAAGTAGCCAGGAGCTATTACCATAGTGCCTTTTTTAGGTGCTATTTTACGATTTTGATAGTAAAACTCCGTTTCACCGCCTTCATCAACATCGTTTAAATAAAACATAAATAACAACACGCGATGCAAAGCTTCATTGTGCTGTAGCTGCGGGTAAACTTCACTATGCCAGTAAGGGTAGCCACCTTTGTTTACTTCATATTTTTGCGCTTGAATATTACCAAGTCTAAAAATTTGCTGAACTAGCAAAGGTAATTGCGGTTTACCCACTTCTTCAAAATTTTCTTGGGTTAAATCGACAACGTCGCCTGTTTTTGGGTGATAGACCTTTAAGCCAAATGCCCCAATCATCATAAAAATATGCTCTTCAACATACTTAAAAACATGCTGTGCAGTCGTTTGTTGTATATGTTTTAATTGTTGTGCATATTCGGGGTGATTATTTAAGTGTAGGTCGTGGCTGTCTTTTTTCTTTAAGTCGACACCGCCCGATGTTACCCCTTGTCTTACATGCGGGCTTTGCGCGAATGTGGAAATAAATTCATCGCAAAACTCATCGCTTAATGCGTTATTAATAACGCGTATAAAGTCCGTCATGGTTTACCTTTATATAATTATTATTGGATTTTTATGTTTATTGAAAAAGTGATGCCGCGCTTTAGCGAAACAGATGCACTCGGACACATCAACAATACCGTACTCCCTGTATGGTTTGAAGTCGCGCGTGGACCTATTTTTAAGTTTTTTACACCGGACTTAAATCCACATGATTGGAAATTGATTATCGCCAAAGTTGAAGTGTCGTTTGTGGGCGAATTATTTTATGGCCACGAAGTGACCGTAAAAACCTCTGTAGAGCATATAGGGATTAGTTCTTTTACACTTAGGCAAGAAGCATGGCAACACGATAAATGCTGCGCAATAGGAAAAGCTGTGATGGTGAGGTACGATTTTATTGCTAAATCAAAGCAAGCGCTTAGCATTGACGAAAAAGCGGCGCTTAACGAGCATATTTACCAAGGGAGTTAACCTTACAAAGCTTATATTTTATATAAGCTCATGCTGAGCTGGATTAGTGTAAATAAATAATGGCAGCTGTAATACCTATCCTCAATAATACTTAATCAATTTGAGGGATTAAATCTGACGATAACTGCGTTAAAAATTTCTGATATAGAACAATTAAATAACGAAATTTTTGCCTTGTTATCAACACGATTTTCTTTCCTCAAAATAGATCACTTAATTAAGTGAAGAGGTATAAATTTTTGTCGAGAAATTTTAACGCATTTAGATTGAGTTACAGGCTTCAGTTATATACTATTTATAATATATATTGTTGCGCCGTTATAACAGGAAATGTTAATTCGGTAATTTGATTGGAGTATGCGTGTGACATCTATTGCCAGTGACCAACCTTTACAAGTTATTCAGCTTAGTGATGGTCAAAATTTAATAGCTGAAATTTTGCCATTTGGCGCAATAATAAAAAGCATTAAATTTAAAAAACAAGAAATGACGCTTAGCGTCGATGACCCTCAATACTATCTTGAAAACCCATTTTACTTAGGCGCTACAGTAGGTCGATACGCTAATCGTATTGCAAAAGGGCGTTTTAGCTTATCTGGTACGCAGTATCAACTAGAGGCAAATAACGGTCCTAATAGCCTACATGGCGGTGTTAAAGGTTTTAATAAAGTACTTTGGCAAGTAACCAAACAAACTGAAAGTGAAGTTGAGCTTTATTATTGCTCGCCCGACGGCGAACAAGGTTTCCCCGGTGAGTTGCAGGTTTGGCAAACTATTAGCGCTAAAAACGGCGAGCTTACTCTGCACTTTAAAGCGATAACGAATAAAGAAACGCTCGTTAACTTTACCAACCATTGCTATTTTAATCTTGATGGCAGTGAGTCAATTAATGAGCATTTCGTTCAAATTAATACCGATCGTTACCTTCCTATTGATACAACTAGTATTCCACTTAATGAAGCCGCTTTAGTTTGCGGTACCTGCTTTGACTTTACTAAGCCAGCTCAAGTTGGTGAGGCCTTAAGCGCCGTTCATCCTCAGCTAGAAGCTGGAAATGGCTTTGATCACTGCTATATTTTTAATGATGACAGCAGCTTAAAGACGATGGCTACATTAACTTCGCCACACACGAACGTTAGTTTAACCCTTAAAAGTACGCAGCCAGGCATGCAGCTTTATACCGCAAACTTTGTTGGTTCGCCTTTTAAAGCACGGCAAGCTTTGTGTTTTGAAGCGCAAAATTGGCCAGATGCGCCAAATCGTGAAAATTTTCCAAAGGCTAATTTATTGCCAGCAGAGAAATACGAACAGGTTATTATTTACGCTTTTTCTGAGTGAATACAGCTCTTTAATGTTAATTAAAAGAAAATCAAAAGAAAATATACGGTAATTAAATGCTATCCATAATTAAGGAAAAGGTTGCACTTTTTGCCGGTTTAAAGTATTTATAATATAAATAGTATTTGAAACTATACGCACTACCACAACGACACAACGACTACACACAATCAGGAGTTTTTAAAAAATGATAATTAACAATAAGTTATCGTTCAACAAGAAAACCGCGCTCAGTATTGCTATCACTAGTATATTGGCAAGCGGAAGCGTTGCAGCTCAAGGCGCTGAAGGCAATACGCCTACAGTAGTAAATGAAGATGTTGAAGTTATCGCAGTAACGGGTATCCGCAGCAGCTTACGTTCATCAATGTTAGATAAAAAAGCATCTAATGTTGTTACAGACGGGATTAAAGCAGAAGATCTTGGTAAATTTCCTGATTTAAACGTAGCAGAGTCTCTGCAACGTATTACAGGTGTAGCAATTGACCGCAGTGGTGGTGAAGGCCAAGCGGTAACTATTCGTGGTTTTGGTCCACAATTTAATACTGTACTTGTTAATGGTCGTCAAATTGCGACAGACAGTGCAGGTCGTGAATTTAATTTTGATGTATTAGCGGCAGATCAAATCACCGGTGCTGATATTTATAAAAGTAATACAGCAACGCTTCAAGAAGGCGGCATTGGTGGTACGGTTAACGTAACTACAGCACGCCCTTTTGATTTTGGTGGTTTACATATTTTAGGTTCAGTTAAAGGTATGTACGAAAGCCTTTCTGAAGAAGTATCTCCATCAACATCATTTTTAATAAGTAATACGTTTAACGATGACAAGCTAGGTGTGCTTTTTGCCATCACTAATCAACAACGTAAACTTCAAAATAACCAAATTTTAACGGCAGGTTGGCGCGGTGGCCAAACAATATCTAACCCAACTGATGGTGTATTGTTTGAAAATGCCTACATTCCACGTAACTGGGACCAAGTAGTTGATGAGCAAGACCGTGAACGTACAAACGCAAGTTTAGTACTTCAATATGCACCATCTGACGATGTTACGATTACGGTTGATGGAATGATTTCAAAATTTGAAGTTGATTCGTCAGTGCGTGATTTAGCATCTTGGTTCGAACCAGACCGTGTAGGCAGCGCAACAATTGATGCTGAAACGGGTACGCTTTTAACTTTCTCTCAAGAAGTTGGCTTAGGCGCACCAAGTGGCGACCCTGCAAGCGACTTTGTATCACATACACGTAACTCACGTGACGTAACTAATAAAGCATTTGGTATTAATGTAGATTGGCAAGTAAACGAGTCACTAAAAGCAAAATTTGATGTATCTCGCTCAACAGCTGAAAACGACCGTGCAGGTAATGATCGTTTTAACGTAGTGGGTATTATTAACAGCTATACTTTTGACGGTACAGGCAGCATTCCTACCGTACAGCATGATGGCTTTGAAAATGGTTCATTGCCAGATCCAAGCCTAGCGCGTCTTCACTACAACGAAATTGGTAATCAATTTACTGATGAAGATGAAATCACTGAAGTAAAAGCCGATTTTGAATACGTGCCAGATAAAGGCCCAGTAGAGCGTATTAACTTTGGTGCTTATCGCCAAGAGCGTGAAAAATCTAGCTTCCAAATTTTTGGTAGCCAATGTCAATTTTGTGGTTACGGTACACAAGCACCGCTTGATGAAATTGATTTTGAAGCATACACAGCGAGTAATTACTTCCCTGGTTTGATCGATACATTTTATAGCTACGATGGCGATAAAATGCTTGATTACTTAGCCGATCAAGGTTTCCCAGTAGAGCCAACGCTACAAAATAACCGTTACACAATTAACGAAGACATCACTAGTTTATACATGGACTTTACGCTTGGTTTTGATTTAGCTGATATGCCAGTAACCGTTAATATGGGTGCTCGTTACTCAGAAACTGATATTGAAGTTGCTGCAATACAAAGCTTTATTAGCGATGTAGTTCCAACTTCAGATGCAACATTGTTTGCTAACGTATTTGGCCCTGCGACTAATATTGAACAAGGTACTAGCTACTCAAACTTACTACCGTCTTTCAACGTTAAGCTTGAGCTACAAGATAATATGATTTTACGTTTTGCCGCGTACGATAGTATTACTCGTCCAACTATGTCTCAGTTATCTCCTGCGACAAACTTTAACGAACCACGTCGTCAAAACTTAACGGCAAGTGGTGGCAATCCAGCACTTAAACCATTCCAATCAGAAAACTGGGATATCTCTTACGAGTGGTACTACAACGATGCTAACTTATTTAGCTTTGCAGTATTTAGTAAAGAAGTTGACGACTTTATTGTTACGTTAACGGGTGCAGAAACATACGAAATGTCTGACCGTTCAGGTCCTGATTTTGCGTGTACTACATGTACAGACCAAACAGATGACGAACTTATTGGTAGCTCAGAAGTTTACACTGTAAGCCGTCCTCAAAATGGTGAGTCTGCAACCGTAACAGGCTTCGAAGTGGGTGTTACTCACATGTTTGAAAATGGCTTTGGCTTTATTGCCAATGCGACTGTTGTGAATAGCGACATTAGTGTAGGTGATGATACAACTCAAACATTTGCACTTGAAGGTTTGGGCGATTCACAAAACTTAGTATTGTTTTATGAGCAAGACAACTGGCAAGCACGTGTTGCATTTAACAACCGTGAAGGCTTTTTACGCTTAGTTGATAACGGCTTCAATGGTGAACCAGTGAACGTAGAAACGTACGGCCAGTGGGATATTAGTGCAAGCTACGATATTAACGAAAACTTCACTATTTTTGCAGAAGGCATCAATATCACTGAAGAAGAGTTAGTACAAACAGGTCGTTTTGCTAACCAAATTTATTCAGTGGAAGATAATGGCTCACGTTACGCGTTTGGTATTCGCGGATCGTTTTAATTAATGTTTGAGGCGAACTTCTCGCCTCTTGTTTCATTGCAGTACATTAGTGCTAATACCAATTAGGTTAATTTAACAGTAATGTATATTAGTTAACCTAATTGGCTAAAATGAAGCCACATTAAATCCAAATGCCCTACCGGGCATTTGTTGTATAAAACGTTATCAAAGATACTCAAAGAGTAGTCCATTATGAATAAAACAATAAAAACAATCGCAGTAATTGGTGGCGGCACAGCAGGATGGTTGAGCGCTGCAATTATAGCTTCGTATCACCAAGGTAAAAATGGTGATGGCTTAAAAGTGATGTTGGTTGAATCGTCAGATATTCCAACAATTGGTGTAGGTGAAGGTACCTGGCCCACGATGAAAAACACACTTCAGCAAATAGGTTTGCGTGAAGTTGATGTATTTAAAGCCTGTAACGCTACCTTTAAGCAAGGTGGTAAATTTGTAAATTGGACGCACGGCAACAACGACTTTTACTACCATCCATTTACTGTACCGCTAGGCTACGGCCGCATAGATTTAGCCCCTTATTTAGATAATGTTGAAGACTTTGCACAGCAAACTAATTTTCAACATGATATTTGCGAAGCAAGCTTAGCCCCAAGAGGTATAGCGCAAGGTGAATATCAAGGTAACTGTAATTACGCTTATCACTTAGATGCCGGCGCTTTTGCAGAAATGCTTAAACAACATTGTAAAAGTAAGCTTGGTGTAGAGCATATTATTGGTACTGTTGATCAGGTAAAACTTGATGACGATGGTGCAATAAATGAGCTTACTCTAAAAGATCAAACCCGCATTATAAGCGCCGATTTATTTATAGACTGTACTGGTTTTTCATCATTGTTATTAGGCCAAGCGCTCAACGTACCGTTTAAAAAAATGGACCACGTGCTATTTAACGACAGCGCACTGGCGATGCAAGTCCCTTACGATGAAAACGATGACTCCTTAGCCAGCCATACCATAGCAACAGCGCAAAACGCTGGATGGATTTGGGATATAGGTTTAACGCATCGCCGTGGTGTAGGGCATGTATATTCAAGCAAATTTTTATCAGACGATGAAGCAGAGCAAAACTTACGAAACTATTTAGGCGATGCAGCAAACGGTTTAACTGCCCGTAAAATTAGCTTTGAGTCGGGCTACCGTGAGAAGTTTTGGCATAAAAACTGTGTTGCAGTGGGTATGTCAGCAGGGTTTGTAGAGCCGCTTGAAGCAACCGCTATTATGCTTGTTGAAATTTCAGCACGCTTTGTAGCAGAGCACATGCCAGCAGATACACAAGTAATGCCTATAGTAGCTAAACGCTTTAACGAGCAGATGGATTACCGCTGGCAGCGTATTATCGACTTTTTAAAGCTGCATTACATGCTAACCAAGCGCCCAGAACCTTACTGGCAAGCACATGTACAGCCCAATACTATTCCACAAACCCTGCAAGAAGATTTACTGCTTTGGGGAAGCCGTGGCCCGCTTATTCAAGATTTTCATGGCGCATTAGAGTTATTCCCAGCCGCCAGCTACCAGTACGTTTTATATGGTATGGGCTTCAAACCAGACTTTACTAAACAGGCTTATTTGTATTCACAAGACGCGCAAGCCAAACAAATAATTGAACGTAACAGCCAG
>NZ_AUTI01000316.1:0-3930 GCF_000497995.1 Pseudoalteromonas sp. TB25 | reverse complement strand
GCTCGGTAAGTGTTGAAGTGGCAATAAAAATGGCGCTGCAATATTGGTTAAGCCAAGGTATTACTACAAAACAAAAATTAATGACGCCTTACAAGGGCTACCATGGCGACACGTTTGCAGCCATGAGCGTATGCGACCCCGTTAACTCAATGCATAGTTTATATTCAGGCTTTTTACCTGAACACGTTTTTGTGCCTGCACCGGTTAGTCAATTTGGGTTCGAGTTTAACCAAACTGAAGCCCAAGAGCTTGAAGAATACTTTAAAGCAAACCACAGCCAAGTAGCCGCCTTTATCATTGAGCCTATTGTACAAAACGCAGGTGGCATGAACTTTTATCATCCTGATTATTTAGCCTGCGTCCGTAAATTATGCACCCACTATAACGTACTACTAATTTGCGACGAAATTGCCACAGGCTTTGGCCGTACAGGTAAATTATTTGCTGTAGAGCACGCCAATATAGAGCCCGATATAATGTGTATTGGTAAAGCATTAACTGGCGGCTCAATGACGTTATCGGCCANACTATAACTAGCGATAAAATAGCGATTGGCATAAGCGAAGGTGAAGCAGGTGTTTTAATGCACGGCCCTACGTTTATGGGTAACCCACTTGCCTGTGCAGCGGCCTGCGCAAGTATTGATTTATTACTTAAGCAAAACTGGCAACAACGAATAAAGCAAATTAACACCCAACTACAACAACTTCATAAATGCAGTGAACTTAATGCAGTTGCTAATGTGCGTACCTTAGGTGCAATAGGTGTTGTTGAACTAAACGAGGCTGCTGGCAATGTTGATGTTGCTAAAATTCAGGCCTATTTTGTAGAGCAAGGTGTATGGATACGCCCATTCGGTAAACTAATTTACCTTATGCCACCGTATATAAGTGACGACACAAGTATAAAAACACTGTGTGATGCCATTTATAATGCCATTAAAGGCAAGCATTACGCTTAATAGTCGGTCTCAATAACTAATCCTAATACAGGTTATAGCGCTATTTGCTGTAACCTACCGCTACATTTAGTGTTTTTATCTATTAAGCGAGTTTGTAGTTATTGATCTCGTTAACCATTAGCTATATGATAATGTCTATCATTTACAATTACCTTTTTGGACTTCTTTGCTATGAAATTACTATTTAAACCAGCCAAAACTTTAGGTGCAAGCCTTTTACTAGCCTCGGCGTTTATGGCTCAACCAGTATTAGCTAACGGCCCTATTGGCGAGCATGTTAATCATCTTCAAGCTAACCTCAAAAGTTACGCAGAAGAAGTAGAATGGATGGTAGGCAAAGTTGATACCATGGTAAGCGACTACGATACTAAAGGCGCAAAATCTGTAAAAACTGATGATTTAATTGAATATTGGGAATCAGTTAAGTTTCACAGCGCAATAGAAACTAACTTTGTACCAGTATACGCTTCTATTTGGCAGGGTCTTTATGGCGTAAAAATGGCCATTGATAATAAAGAGCCTGCTGAGGAAGTTCGTAAACAGCAAAAAGCGATGAACATAGCCTTGTGGCAAGGCCTTGGGGCTGTTAAGCTTGCTGCAAAATTCCAGCAAAAAGGCTTGTTAGACACTGTAAAAGCAACCGCTACAACTCAAATGACACAAAGTGCCACAATTGATGAAATTAAGCACAAATTAGACCGTGTAGTAGCAAAATTTGCTGAGCGTTTACGAGACGAAGCAACTGAAATTGTTCACGATACTTATCTGCACCTGTTTGAAGGCGTTGAAGGTACACTTATTGAACAAGATGCAAAACTAGTTGAAGTGCTGGAAAAAGACTTTAACGTAACACTGCCACAAGCCATTAAAAACAGCAAAAGCGTAGACGAAGTACGCGACGTGATCAGTGATATGCAAACAAAATTAGACCGCGCTAAGGTTTTAATAGAAAAAGCCGAAAAAGCACGTAAGGATGTATTTTAAGTGAAGCGTAGGACCTTTATTCAAGGCCTAGCTGCGTTAGGGGTGGTTGGCTCATTGCCACTGCCTCTTTCTCGTGCGCTAGCCGCTGATATAGCAAACCCTGTTTCTGTTGACGATTTACCAAAGCTCAAAGGCGAGTTAACGCTTTATTTAGGCCGAGGCGAAGGTGGTTTGTATGAAAACGTATTACAAGCAATCCAGAAAAAAAATCCAGACTTTAAACTCGGTATACGCCGAGGTCCTACTGCTGCTTTAGCAAATACCATTGTTGCAGAAGCTAAAGCTGGCGTTCGCCGCGCTGATTTATTTTGGGCAGTTGATTCAGGCGCAATTGGTTTAGTAACTGATGCTGGCCTTGCACAACCTATCCCAGGTGATTTATCTGCTCAGTTACAACCACAATTTAGATATAAAGAGTGGGCACCTGTAACTGGCCGTATTCGTACATTGCCATATAACACGTCGCGTTTGACTAAAGATCAAATTCCAACAAGTATTATGGAAATTGCCGACAGCGATTTAAGTATTGGCTGGGNGCCCGCCTACGCTTCTTTTCAATCGTTTGTAACCGCAATGCGAATTTTAGAAGGCGATGACAAAACCGCTAAGTGGCTTAAAAAGATTCAAAAACGTGCTAAAACATACGCCGGCGAGCTAGGTGTTGTTATGGGCGTTGAACGCGGTGAAGTTGATATTGGTTTTGCAAATCACTATTACACTTTACGTTTAAAATCAGGTAAGCCTGATGCCAAGCTAGATTTAGCATTTACACAAAATGATGCGGGCTGTTTAGTTAATGCATCGGGTGTATTAGCGCTTAACGACGATCCGCTTGCAACTAACTTTATGCGTTACTTACTAAGTAAAGAAGTACAAGGTTACTTAGCCAGTGAAGCGTACGAAATTCCGTTAGTAAATGGTATTACCCAACCTGAGGGTTTACCGTCACTTGCTAATATTTCTCCACCTAAAGTAGATTTAACACAGCTAGCTGATTTACGTCCTACTATAGATTTGATGCGAAGCAGCGGCGTATTGTAATGAAAATACCTGCCTCTTATCCAATGGCGCTGCTTGCAGCGCTTGTTGCGCTTACCCCTGTTTATGTATTAATTGTGCTTGCAAGCGATGCGAGCTCAGTGTTTGACACCCACAATCTTCAAATTTTAGGTAACACGTTATCGTTAATGGGTTTAACGGTACTTGGATCTATTTTAATTGGTGTGCCACTGGCGTTTATTAGCGCGTATGTGCATTTACCATTTAAAAAGCTCTGGCTGGTTGTATTTGCAGCCCCACTGGCAATTCCCAGTTATATTGGCGCATTTACACTTTATGCTGCTTTTGGCCCCGGTGGCGAAATAAATACCTTAACAGGAATAGAAACACCATCAATGTATGGCCTAACAGGTGCCGCCATTGTAATGACGCTTTATACCTTCCCGTTTGTAATGATGACAACTCGCTCATCCCTACTGAGCCTTGACGCAAGCATGGTTAATGCCGCACGAACGCTGGGCATGTCGATGACGCAAAGTATATTTAAAGTTATATTACCGCGCGTAGTTAACGGTATTGCAGCAGGCTCATTGTTAGTCGCGCTTTATACGTTATCAGACTTTGGCACGCCGGCAATGATGCGCTTAGATACTTTTACCCGCGTAATTTACGTTGAATACAATGCCTTTGCGTTAGGACGCGCTGCAATGCTTTCACTTCAACTGATGGTTATTGTCGGTTTTTTACTTTTAGTTGAATCACAAATAAAAACAGCGCCTGAGCGCCATGGTCGCCCGTTAATTTTATTTCCAAGTAAAGTACAATTAAGTGCCATGTTTGTTACGTTTGCACCTGTTTTACTGCTTGCTATTGGCTTGCCTTTGGCTATATTTTCGCTTTGGTTAGCTCGCGATGGTTTTAGCTCATTTGATTTTAATATTGCATGGAACTCTACGTATGCATCGGGTATTGCGGCAATTGTAGCC
>NZ_AUTI01000315.1:0-7303 GCF_000497995.1 Pseudoalteromonas sp. TB25 | reverse complement strand
GGGAGCTGATCGCTCTATTGCTGCAGATGCTACGCAAAAGCTAGCAGCGGCTCAAGCTGAGCTTGCACAACCTGAAAAAGAAGACGACGAAGACGCAAAAAGTAAACTTGAAGCGTCATTCTCTAGCGATGAAAGCAGCGATACAAAAACAGCTAAAAGTGATGAGCAAACACGTGATGCCGATGTTGAGGCACGGGCGGGGCGTATTGCTAACTTTTATCAAATGGCTACATCGCCAGCGAGCCAAAGTAGTTTTTCAGCGTTAAGTTAATAATTTAGCAAAACATAACCACAAAAAAACCGCTTACGCGGTTTTTTTCGTTTTAGCTTAGTTGTACAAGTATTATTTTTTTACTTTAGCATTAGCGAACGCATCGGCAAATGCATTGCCCATTAACGCATTACCGTTGTCACGTTTAGGCTTTGCAGCGCGAGGTTGCGAATTATTAGCACGTGCTTGTGGCTTTTGCGTAGCTGGAGCTGCTGACTTATTACTTGTGTCAATATCGTCATCTAAGCGCATAGTAAAGCTTATGCGTTTACGTGCAGCGTCTACTTCAACAACTTTAACCTTTACAATATCACCAGCTTTAACAACTTCACGCGGATCTGATATAAATTTATTCGTGATTGCTGAAATATGCACTAAACCATCTTGGTGAACACCTACATCAACAAACGCACCAAAATTAGCAACGTTTGAAACCACACCTTCTAAAATCATACCTGGCTTTAGGTCACTAATTTTTTCAACACCGGCTTTAAACTCAGCTGTTTTAAATTCAGGTCGAGGATCTCGACCAGGTTTATCAAGCTCAGTAATAATGTCGGTAACGGTTGGTAAGCCAAACTTTTCGTCAGTGTAATCGTTAGCAGCAAGTTTAGTTAAAAAGTCGCTGTTACCAATTAGGTTACTGACATCTAAGCTATTGCGTTCACAAATGCGTTTAACAACAGGATAAGCTTCAGGGTGTACTGATGAGTTATCTAGTGGATCGCTACCATTGTTAATACGTAAAAAACCAGCCGCTTGTTCAAATGCTTTTGGCCCTAAACGCTCAACCTTTTTAAGCTCACTACGTTTAGTAAATGTGCCGTTAGCATCGCGATAATTAACGATATTTTGCGCTAATGTTTTGTTTAAACCAGATACGCGTGTAAGTAACGGTACCGAGGCCATATTTAAATCTACGCCTACTGAGTTTACACAGTCTTCAACTACTGAAATAAGGCTCTGGCCTAATTGGCTTTGCGATACATCATGTTGGTATTGGCCAACACCAATTGATTTTGGCTCAATTTTAACAAGTTCAGCAAGTGGATCTTGGAGGCGGCGCGCAATAGAGACAGCCCCTCGTATAGAAACATCTAAATCTGGAAATTCATTAGCTGCAAATTCAGAAGCTGAGTAAACCGATGCACCTGCTTCGCTAACCATAATTTTACTAAGTTTAAGTTCGCTGTTTGCTTTGATAAGCTCAGCAACCAACTTATCTGATTCGCGTGATGCAGTACCGTTACCAATCGCAATTAGCTCAACTTTATGCTGACGGCAAAGTTGCTCTAACGTACGCACTGATTTATCCCAATGATTTTGTGGTGCATGAGGGAAAATAGTTTGTGTAGCTAGTAATTTACCTGTGCTATCAACAACGGCAATCTTACAGCCAGTACGAAGGCCTGGATCAAGACCTAAAGTAGTACGAGGGNATTAATAAATCTTTTAAGTTTTTAGCAAATACATCGATTGCACCGGCTTCTGCTTTTTCGCGCATTGCTGCAAAAAACTCATTCTCTAGGTGTAACCCTAGCTTAACTTTCCACGCCCATTGAACAACGTTTAATAACCAAGGACTTGCCGCTTTATATTTAATATCTAAACGGTAATGCTCAGCAATCATGTTTGCACATAATTGTGCTGAATTTTCAGCACTAGGCTCTGGGTTTATATTTAACTGAAGTACACCTTCATTTCGGGCTCTAAGCATTGCAAGCGCACGGTGAGAAGGTACTTTTTTAAGAAGTTCTTGATGCTCAAAGTAATCACGGTATTTTGCACCGGCTTGCTCTTGGCCTTTAATCACAGTACTTTCAATTGCGCCATTTTGGCTAATGTGGCTTCTAAATTTAGCAAGTAATTTTGCGTCTTCAGCAAAGCGTTCCATTAAGATGAATTTAGCGCCTTCAAGTACCGCTTTTGTATCTGCAAAACCTTTTTCAGCACTTACAAACTGCTGTGCTTGTTGCTCTGGGTCAAGGTTAGCATCTTTAAATAGTGCATCTGCAAGAGGCTCTAAACCAGCTTCAATTGCTATTTGGCCTTTAGTGCGGCGCTTAGCTTTATATGGTAGGTATAAATCTTCAAGTTCTGTTTTACTTTGTGCATTAGTTATATCGGCACTTAGCTCTGGCGTTAGTTTATTTTGCGATTCGATTGTCGATAAAATAAAACTACGGCGCTCTTCTAGTTCACGTAAATACGATAAACGCTGCTCTAAAAGGCGTAATTGGGTGTCGTCTAGGCCGCCTGTAACTTCTTTTCTGTAGCGGGCAATAAAAGGAACAGTTGCGCCTTCATCAAGTAACTTTGTTGCAGCAACAACCTGTTGCTGCTGTGCGTTTAACTCACCGGCTAAACGTGCAGAGATATCGCTCATGCAAAAACCTTTTTATACAATAAAATAAGACCAGAAGCGTGTTACTGGCGCTGTTAATTGCTTGAATAATATCACAGGAGGTAGTAATGAAAAGCTCTTAAAGCAAGCTATTTTACTTGCTTTAAGATGGTTGGGTCGGGAGCAAATCAATTCAACTAAAAGAGCGCCCTAGTGAGGGTGCTCAATGTTTTCTAATACCTCACTGAAAGAGTGAGCAATAGGTGAGATATGTACAGGAATATGTAATGTTTTAGCTATTTGGCGAGCTGAAATTAAACCACAAATTTCGTTACTCGCTGTTGTAACTAATAAAAACATTGTGCCCTGATGCTCCATCGTTTGCAGCGCATCACCAATGCATGCGTAGCTTAAGCTTTGCATACTTACACCTGTAAGGCGGCTAACTGGTGTCATAATGTCACGTAAGCTTACTTCGCTTCGTTGCATATTTAAGCGCTCTGCAATAATAGTAATTTTAGAGCTTTGTAAATCGGCGCTAGAAACTAGGCCAATTAATTTTTGGTGTTCGTCTGTTACTAAAACAAAGTCAGATTGTTGTGCACTTACTTGTTTAAGCGCATCTGTAATCGTTGTTCCATGCTCTGCACGAATAGGTGTTTTTTGAGTAAAGTTATTCACCATTTTTAGCGCTGGAGAAGATAAATCGATTAATGGTTGATCATCTGCAAATGTGCTAGCAATAACGCCATGAGAAATATTTTGGGTACGTAATTCTTTAAAGTTAGACATAGTAGTCACCTTAGTAGTTATAAAATTTAATTAAGTTGTAAAATAATGAATTAAATTAAATAGCTAGGTGGTCCGCGTTGGTATGCAGTGCTAAAAGGTCTGTTTAGATTAGTGCTCTTATAAAAAGAATCTACGACATTAGGAAGTGGTTGAGGCGACCTATAGGTAATAGTGTTAACGTGAGAGTCCACGTCAAAATCGAGGTTTGCTTGGTCAGGAATATCACAAGTAATAAAGTGATTAGATAGTTTAGCGTTATCAAGGTTTACGTCAGTGTTGCTGGCATGCAGGGTCAAACTTACACTCATTAAAAGTGCAAACAATACGGCATTACTAAATATGCGCTGTACTATGTTTGACATAATCACGACCTTAATTAACTGCTTTCAAATTAAACAAATCAACTTGAATAATTCAGTTATAGCTTATTGCTTTAATTTACACAATCAAAAGTTAACATGATCTGAATCAAAACTTTTTATTTCTTTTTTTGGTAATCGATACTGTTTACATACCACTGCTTTTTTCCCTGAGGAGTGGTCACTTCAAATTCGTCGTCCACTTGTTTTTTAATCAACGCACGCGCCATAGGTGAGTCTATTGATATGTAATCTTTACGGTCGTAAATTTCATCAGGACCTACAATTCTGAACTTTTTAACTTCACCTTCTTCGTTTTCAATTTCAACCCATGCACCAAAAAATACTTTTCCATCTTGCACGGGAGAGTAGTCAATAATTTTTAAATCAGGTATGCGCTTGCGTAAGTAGCGTACCCGGCGGTCAATTTGGCGCAGTAAACGCTTATTATACTGATAGTCTGCGTTCTCAGAGCGATCTCCGAGGCTGGCTGCCCAGCTAACTATTTTTGTTACTTCTGGGCGTTTTACGTTCCATAGTTGATCGTGTTCTTGTTGTAATTGCAAGTAACCTTCGCGGGTAACTAAATTTGTTTTCATGGCCAATTCTTTATTAACTCTAATGGTGTGCACGTTATTAAATTTGCCAAAATTTGTCGAGCGTAAAATTTAATAAAGTACGAGTAAGGAAGCTTTGAAATGTTCAGTAACAATCTAAGCAAGTAATTAGTTTTTGATTATTAAGTTTTTCATTTATATTAACTAGTAATTGGATATAAAAATAAGAAAGAGATTATGGGACACGAGACCACAAAAGTATTAGTTGTTGATGACGATATGCGCTTACGCAGTTTGCTTGAACGTTACTTAGTAGAGCAAGGCTTTATTGTTAGAACCGCAGGAAACTCGGAGCAAATGGATAGACTCCTAGAGCGTGAAAACTTTCACTTAATGGTTCTCGATTTAATGCTTCCAGGCGAGGATGGTTTATCTATTTGCCGCCGACTACGCCAAAAAGAAAATGAAATTCCTATTGTTATGCTTACTGCAAAGGGCGACGAAGTAGATCGCATTATTGGCCTTGAACTTGGCGCTGACGATTACATTCCAAAACCATTTAATCCACGAGAGCTACTTGCTCGCATAAAAGCCATTTTACGTCGCCGCGCAAAAGAAGTGCCAGGCGCACCTGCTGCTGAAGAAAACTTAATCGCTTTTGGTAAATTTACGCTTAATTTAGCAACGCGCGAAATGAGTGAAGGGGATAAAACAATATCGCTTACCAGTGGTGAGTTTGCAGTGCTTAAAGCGCTTGTTTCGCATCCACGTGAGCCACTTAGCCGCGATAAGCTAATGAACTTAGCGCGTGGCCGCGATTACAGTGCGCTTGAGCGAAGCATTGATGTGCAAGTGTCGCGACTTCGCCGCATGATCGAAGTAGATGCTGCCAATCCACGATATATTCAAACCGTTTGGGGTTTGGGGTATGTGTTTGTTCCCGACGGTGAAAAGTAATATTTATGGGTTTTTTTCCGCGTAGTGCTTTTGGACAAACTGTTTTTTTAGTGGCGGCTCTGCTGCTCATAAATCAAATAGTGTCTTATGTTACGGTTAGTTTTTATGTTGTAAAACCAACCATTGAGCAAGTTAACTTGATGCTTGCTAAGCAAATTAAAACAGTATTTATTGATTGGGAAGATGGCGTTGAAATAAACGACGAAGTATCTGCAAAGTTTTTTGAAATCACTGGCATTGAGGTCATGACGCAGCGCGAAGCAATGCGCCAAGGGCTTGGGCAAAGCCGCGAGTATTCTATGCTATCGCGTAGCATGACTGAGCAACTTGGTGGTTTTTCTCGTGTACGTATTAGCCAAACAGATCCATTGATTTATTGGGTTGAAGCACCGCAAGCACCAGGTTATTGGGTAAAAGTACCGCTTAAAGGCTTTAAAGAGAATAACTTAGAGTTTTTAACTTTTTACTTATCAAGTATTGGCTTTTTAAGCGTTTTGGGTGGGTGGTTGTTTGCAAGACACCTTAATAGGCCATTAAAAGCATTGCAACAAGCTGCAGTAAAAGTAGGTAAAGGCGATTTTTCTACCAAATTAGAAGAAGAAGGCTCAACAGAAGTAATAGAAGTAACGCGCGCGTTTAATCAAATGTCGCGCGGAATTGCCGCACTTGAAAACGACCGCCGTTTACTAATGGCTGGNTGGTGTATCGCATGATTTACGTACGCCGCTTACGCGTATCCGTTTAGCCACCGAAATGATGGTTGATGAAGACGACTATCTTCGTGAAGGTATTATTTACGATATAGAAGATATGAACGGGATTATCGATCAGTTTATTGAGTATTTACGCCACCATAAACGTGAAGAACTAAGTTGCGAAGATATAAATGCTTTAGTTGCCGAGGTTGTCAATTCTGAGCTTCAGCATCAACGTACTATTACGTTTAAAAGTAATCCAAATATAGGCAATATACCGTTAAGCTCTGTGGCTATTAAGCGTGTAATTACCAACATGATTGGTAATGCACTGCGTTATTCTGAGGGCGATATTGAAGTACTTAGCTACTTTAATTCAAACAAAAAGTATGTAGTTATCGCTGTAAACGATAGTGGTCCTGGGATCCCTGAAAACGAATTAGAGTCTGTGTTCGAGCCCTTTAAGCAAGGCGATGCTGCACGTGGCAGTGAAGGTAGTGGCTTAGGCCTTGCCATTATTAAACGCATTGTTGATATGCACGACGGTAAAGTAAAACTAGAAAACCGCCCAGAAGGCGGTTTAAGTGCACAAGTATATTTGCCAATCAAGGTATTAACCCCTGCACAATAAATACAGGGGTTTTATTGTATTAAAGTGCTTTAAAACGAATAGCTGTACCGCCACTAGTGGCTAATTTAAGCGTTAGTTTATCGTTTGCAGTTACAATTCGTTTTTCGATAGCTATATCGTACGGATTGTTTTTCCACTCTGCGTTTTTACCATCTTTATAAATTTGCGCTTCAAACTTTTTGCCCTGCTCTAAAAAGTCGAGTTTCACCTCAATTGTTCTGGCTTTCTCGTCAGTAACAGCACCTAGGTACCAATCGTTTCCTGAGTATTTAGTGCTTTTACGTTCTTTACGAGCGAATACAATAAAGTCGCCTACTTCACCATCAATAGCAATACTTTGCTGCCAATCTGTTGGTACGTCCTGAATGAATTGAAACGCATCGGGCTTAGCCAAATAGTTTTTAGGTAAGTCGGCAGCCATTTGAATTGGGCTATACAAAACAACATAAAGTGCGAGTTGTTTGGCAAGTGTAGTTTGTGGGCGGTTTGTATCGCCTCCTAAACCATTAAAGCTCATATCAAAAATACCTGGCGTAAAGTCCATTGGTCCTGCAAGCATGCGGGTAAAAGCAAGCATTGGTACATGCTCTGGTGGATTAGGTGGTGAACCCCATGCATTATATTCTTGTCCGCGTGCGCCTTCGCGCGCAATCCAGTTTGGATAAGTACGGCGCAGGCCTGTATCTTTAATTGGCTC
>NZ_AUTI01000314.1:1603-30364 GCF_000497995.1 Pseudoalteromonas sp. TB25 | reverse complement strand
GTTCAGTACGCGCACAAGACGATTTTTATTATCATGTAAATGGACAGTGGTTAGCAAAAACTGAAATACCAGGTGATAAGTCTAACTACGGTTCTTTTTCGCAGCTATATGATGAGTCACAAAAAGCGATGAAAATTGCCCTTGAAAACGCAGCCGCGAATAAGGCCGCTAAAAAAGGCAGTGATGAGTATAAAATTGGCGCATTTTATAAAAGCTACATGAATCAATCTGCGCGTAATGAGCTAGGTATTACGCCATTACAACCGTCATTAGATACGATTGATAGCGTTAAATCTAAAGCTGACTTAGTGGGTTTAATGGCTAAAATTCAAAAACAAGGCGGTACTTTACCGTTTGGTTGGTTTGTAAATAACGATGCTAAAAACTCGAGCGAGTATGCATTGTATTTATCTCAGTCGGGTCTTGGTTTACCAGATCGTGATTATTACTTAAACGATGACGAAAAATTCACTAAAATTCGCGCTTCTTACGAGCAATACATCACAGATGTTTTAGCAAAATCAGGCGTTAAAGATGCAGCAGAAGCAGCTAAGAGCGTACTTGCATTTGAAAAAACACTAGCTGATGCTCAATGGAGCCGTGTGCAAAGCCGTGACGCAACTAAATCTTATAACAAGATGACAGTAGCAGACGCAAGCAAGTTGATGGGCGACCTTGATTTAGCTGCATTCTTTAAAGATGCAGGCGTGGGTGCAAGTGATATTATTGTACGTCAACCAAGCTACTTAGAAGCACTTGCTACTATTTATAAAGATACTGATTTAGCGACGTGGAAAAACTACTTAAAATTTCATTTTGTAAGTGGTTATGCAGAGCTACTTAGCGAAGATTTAGTTAACCTTAACTTTGACTTTTACAGCACAACACTTCGTGGCGTAGAAGAACAAGCACCTCTTTGGAAGCAAGCGGTTGATGCATCTAACAGTGTACTTGGTGAAATTTTAGGTAAGGTATACGTTAAAGATAACTTCCCCCCAGAAGCTAAAGCACGCATGGAAGAGTTAGTTGATAACGTAATTAAAGGTTATGGCGTTGCTATCGAAAATCTTGAGTGGATGAGCCCTGAAACAAAGCTTGCAGCGAAAGAAAAATTAGATAAATTTACGCCTAAGATTGGTTACCCAGACACGTGGAAAGATTACTCAGAGCTAGAGATTAACTCAGATGAGCTAGTAGGTAATTACATCCGTTATAGCGAATGGGCATACGCAGATATGATTGCTAAATTGGGTAAACCAGTTGATCGCTCTGAATGGCACATGACTCCGCAAACAGTCAATGCTTATTACAACCCAGTAAACAACGAAATTGTATTTCCTGCCGCTATTTTACAACCACCATTCTTTAATTTAGAAGCGGATGATGCTGTAAACTACGGCGCAATTGGCGCGGTAATTGGGCATGAGCTTGGTCACGGTTTTGACGACCAAGGTGCTAAATACGACGGTGACGGTAACTTACGTAACTGGTGGAGTGAGACTGACCTTAAGCAATTTGAAGAGCGTACAGCGGCTTTAGTTGCACAGTATAACGAATATAAACCATTTGAAGATGCAAGTGTTAATGGTGAGCTAACGCTTGGCGAAAACATTGGTGACTTAGGTGGTTTAACCGTTGCGCATAAAGCGTATATGCTATCTTTAGGTGATAAAAAAGCACCCGTGATAGATGGTTACACAGGCGATCAACGTTTCTTTATGGGTTGGTCACAAATCTGGCGTCGTAACTACCGCGATGAAGAGTTACGTAATCGCTTATTAACAGACCCTCATTCACCAAGCCACTACCGTGTAATCGGTATCTTGTCGAACATGCCTGAGTTTTACGAAGCGTTTGACGTAAAAGAAGGTGATAAAATGTATATCAAACCAGAAGATCGCGTAAAAATCTGGTAATTGCATTACTATAAATAACAAAAAACCAGTAAGTTTTTAGCTTACTGGTTTTTTTGTATCTTGAATTTGTAAATAACCTGAACTATGGATAATAAATCTATCTCAAGCAGCTATTTTTAGCGCTAACTGCGTTGAATTTACTAAAAATCTCTGGCTAGAGAAAATAAATTTAAATATCACCATGATTCAATACGTTAATAAATCTCTTAACCAGAGTTCAGGTTAAATAAGCTTTAGCTCATTAAGCACGCGTGCATCCATTCTTCGTTACTCAGTATGTTTTTATAAAGCGCGAGTTGGTTTTGTGCTCGCTCTAAATTATGCTCTGCATGAGCTACTTTAAAGTACACATCGTTATTTAAGTAATCAGTTAAAAAGCGCACACTTAACATGAGTGGCATGATTTTAGCGCCTAATAATAAGCTTTCTTGCTCTAGTATACTCATGCTACTTTTTAATGGCGTTACATAGCCTTTAACAATGGCTGAAAATATATCTTTTCGAATAACAACGTTGTGTAAGTTAGTTGAATCCTCGGCTTCGGGGGAGCAAAATGTACGTACCATGTCGCCAAAGTCATAAAGCCAAAGTCCTGCCATACAGGTGTCTAAATCAATAACTGCTTTTGCTTTGTGAGTTGTATTACAAAACAGCATATTATTTATTTTTGTATCGTTATGACACACTCTAAGCGGTATGTGTTTAGCTACCTGACTAAGCTCAGTAATTAAATGCTGCTGCGTTAAGCAATACTCTATTTCACCATTGCAGTGCTTTACTCTATTAACTACGTTGTTAGTGATTGCGGTATTTAATTGCTCAAAGCGCATCGCTAAGTTATGAAAATCAGGAATTACAGTGTGTAGCTGTTGCGCATCAAAATCTTGTAATGCATGAGCAAATACGCCAAAGGCGTAAGCCGCTTGCTCGCTCTGCTGGGTATTTTTAACAACGTCTTCGCTGTAGCTACCGCTAATATAGTTAAGGACGCGATAATACGCATTATCAATTTTTATTAAGTGTTCGTCGCTTTGTGTCGCTATATGTTTGATTATTTCAAGCGGGTAATTATTTTGCAGTTGTTTAGCATTTAAATGCTGCTCAATTAGTTTTGCGTTACTCACTAACTGAGCAGGGTTTTTAAATACCTCAGTATTTAGTTTTTGCACAATAAACTGTTTATCAATACTTGTAAGTAGCCATGTACTATTTATATGACCGCTACCAATCGCACTAACTTGAGTTAACTCAGTGGGCAGTGCTAACAGTTCGCTTAGCTTATTTTGTATTGAGATATTCATTGTGCTCACTTATGCCCTTTTTTTATGCGTATCGGGCAACTATTTTTTCGATAATTTCAGCATTCGCTTCAGGAAAATCATAATTTTCTAATTCACTAATTGCTACCCATTCGCTAGGTTGCCCTTCAGCGCCATGTGCCTCACCGCTAAAGTTACTTACTACGTGTACATCTAATTTAACGCATTTATCGCCGTAGTCATGTTCAATCACCATCAATTGGCTAGAGCTGTGAATGGTTAGTCCAACTTCTTCAATAAGCTCGCGTTTAAGTGCAACAAACACACTTTCTCCAGCTTCGACTTTACCACCAGGAAATTCCCATAAACCGCCTTGATGTTGTTCATCTGCACGTTTACAAATGAATATAGCGTTATTTTTCTTAATAACACCAACAGCTACATGTACAATTTCTATAGTCATTACTTTAAAACTCCATAAAAAAAAGCGACGCTAGCGCCGCTTTTTAATAAGCTACTGACAATATTGGGTTATTTTAATTTACCGCAACACTGTTTGAATTTTTGACCTGATTTACAAGGGCAAGGGTCATTACGACCTACTTTTGGTTCTGTACGAGCCATTACTGTCGCTGTTTCTGGCGCTTCGCCACCTACGTGCTCAGCTTCTTCATGTTGGTATTCGCGAGGAGCATTTTCACTTTTACGGTGTTGCTCTTCTACTTTTTCAACATCTTCTTCTGCGCGTACTTGTACTTTACTTAGAATGCTTACAACATCTACTTTCAAGTTTTCAAGCATTTCGGAGAACAGCTCAAACGATTCACGCTTGTACTCTTGCTTAGGATTCTTTTGCGCGTAACCACGTAAATGAATACCTTGGCGTAAATGATCCATTGCAGCAAGATGATCTTTCCAATGCTGATCAAGGCTCTGTAGCATAATCGCTTTTTCGAATTGACGTAAAACAGAATCGCCAACTTGCTCTTCTTTTTGCTTGTATGACTGCTCAACCGCCTGCTCAATACGCTCACGAAGTTTTTCTTCGTATAGTTTATTGTCATCTGCTAACCACTGAGTAATCGGTAACTCAATTAAGAAGTCTTGTTTTAAACGCTCTTCAAGGCCAGGAATATCCCACATTTCAGCAAGGCTTTGCGGTGCAATGTACTGATCAATTGTATTGCTAAGTACGTCACCACGAATTGCAGTAATAGTTTCTGAAATATCGCCTTCTTCAAGTAGTTCGTTACGCTGAGAGTAAACAACACGACGTTGATCGTTTGCTACATCATCGTACTCAAGTAGTTGCTTACGTACATCAAAGTTACGTGCTTCTACTTTACGCTGTGCATTTTCAATCGCACGGTTAACCCATGGATGTTCAATTGCTTCACCGCGTTGCATGCCTAATTTACGCATCATGTTCGTCATGCGCTCACCGGCAAATATACGCATTAGCGCATCGTCCATCGATAAGTAAAAACGGCTTGAACCAGCATCACCTTGACGACCAGAACGACCACGTAATTGGTTGTCTATACGACGAGATTCGTGACGTTCAGTACCAATGATATGTAAACCGCCGGCATCAATTACTGCATCATGGCGAATTTTCCAAGCTGCTTTAATTTCAGCAATTTGCTCATCAGTTGGGTTTTCAAGTTTTTCAACTTCACTGTTCCAGTTACCACCTAACACGATATCGGTACCACGACCGGCCATGTTTGTTGCAATTGTTACTGTTCCTGGTAGGCCAGCATCTGAAACGATGTCAGCTTCTTGCGCATGAAATTTAGCATTAAGTACATTGTGCTTAATTTTTTCTTTGCGTAAAAACTGCGATAAATACTCAGAACTTTCAATTGAAATAGTACCAACAAGCACCGGTTGTCCACGGTCTTGGCAGTCTTTAATATCAATTAAAATAGCTTCGTATTTTTCTTCTTGCGTTAGGTAAACTAAATCGGCGCGATCATCACGAATCATCGGCTTATTAGTTGGCATAACAACAGTATCAAGGCCATAAATAGACTGAAATTCAAATGCTTCAGTATCGGCTGNTGTACCTGTCATACCTGCTAACGTTTCGTATAAACGGAAGTAGTTTTGGAACGTAATAGAGGCAAGTGTTTGGTTCTCGTTTTGAATTTTTACACCTTCTTTTGCTTCAACAGCTTGGTGTAAACCTTCTGACCAACGACGACCTTCCATTGAACGACCAGTATGCTCATCGATAATAATTACTTCGTTTTCTTTTACAACGTAATCAACATCTTTTTGGTATAGCTTATGAGCACGAAGGGCGGCATAAACATGGCTTAGTAGCGTAATGCTTGCTGCTGAATAAAGCGAATCGCCTTCTTCAATTAAGCCGCGCTCAGTAAGTAGCTCTTCTACTTTAATTTGACCACGTTCTGTTAAATGAACTTGCTTAGATTTTTCATCGATAGTGTAATCGCCGTCACCTTCAATGCCTTCTTCGTCTTCTTTTTCTTGAAGCTCAAGTAAAGGAACGATGGTGTTTATTTCAGTGTATAGCTCAGAGCTATCCTCAGCTGGGCCTGAAATAATAAGCGGGGTACGTGCTTCATCAATTAAGATTGAATCCACTTCATCGACTACAGCATAAAATAATGGACGTTGAACTCGTTCATCAATGCTAAAAGCCATGTTGTCACGAAGGTAGTCAAAACCAAATTCGTTATTAGTACCGTATGTAATGTCGGCAGTATAAGCGAGCTTCTTTTGCTGCGGCATCATACCAGGTACGTTACAGCCTACGGTAAGGCCTAAAAATTCAAATAACGCACGGTTGGTTTCAGCATCACGTTTAGCAAGGTAGTCATTCACGGTAATTACGTGAACACCTTTGCCTGTTAAGCCGTTTAGATAAGCTGGTAGAGTAGCTGTAAGTGTTTTACCTTCACCGGTACGCATTTCTGCAATGCGACCTTGATGTAAAACCATACCACCTAATAACTGCACGTCGAAATGACGCATGCCATTTACACGCTTTGACGCTTCACGTACCACAGCAAAAGCCTCTGGTAGAATGTCGTCAAGGCTTTGTCCGTTATCGTAACGTTCTCTAAACTCAGCTGTTTTAGCTCTTAAATCTTCATCAGAAAGCGCTTCAAGTTGCGTTTCTAGCGCATTGATTAGCGCGACCGTCTTTCTTAAGTTTTTAATAGTGCGGTCATTGCGACTACCAAAAAGCTTGGTAAATAAATTAGATATCATGATAAAACCGTTACAATGTATTCTTTGTCAGCCGAGTATCGGCTAACCCATTTTTAACAATTGGTAATTAATATGTGCTTTTAAGTAACACTTAGAACATATTAATTAGCAATTTTGTATTAAACCGTTCAAAAAGCACTGTTTATTACGTGCGCTACTATACCAGACTCTGCCAAACAACAAACTATCTCAATAAAAAGATCGGTGTATAAAATCGAAAAATTTGATCTGGTTCGTAAAAATCACTTTGTATTACTCAATTACAGTAAAAATAGCAGCGAACTGTAAAGATATGGTGCTAAATAAATTAAAAACAAGGGTTATAGTTGCGCTTAAGTTTTACACTTAAACACAACTATAAAATGCATGTTTTATAATTTAAATTGATTAACCGTTTTGTTAAGCGCCGCAGCTAAATCACTTAAGTCACGAGCTTCGTCAGCGAGGGTGTGCGCATGGTCAGCGGTACTGTTCACTAAGTTATTAATTGCCGAAAGGCTCGTATTAATATCTTCAGCAACAACAGTTTGCTCCTCGGTAGATGTGGCTATTTGATGACTTTGGTCTTGTACTTTAGTAACCGACTGCGCAATATTGTGAAGTGAGCTAAGCACTTCTTTAGTTTGAAGCACTGAGCCCTCGGTTTGATCTTGTCCTTGTTGCATCATTACTGAGGCTTGTTGAGCTATTTGCTGCAAGCGCGAAATCATATTTCGAATATCGTCTGTTGATTCTTGTGTGCGACTTGCTAGTGAACGAACTTCATCAGCAACAACAGCAAAGCCTCTACCGTGTTCACCGGCACGAGCAGCCTCTATAGCCGCATTAAGTGCAAGTAAGTTGGTTTGATCTGCAATGGAATTAATTACATCGACTAATGCACCAATGTTATTACTTTCTTGCTCAAGACCTGCAACCACTTTAGATGCTTCGCCAATATGTAATGCCAGTTCAGTCATTACTGTTTGCGCCTGTGTAGAACGGCTAGCTCCTTCAGCTGTAATTGCTTGTACTTCTTCAGCTGCGTTATTTGTGTGTTGTGCGTTACGTGATATTTCAAGCACAGTAGTCGCCATTTCAGTTACCGCTGCGCTCACGCTATCAACTTGCTGCTTCTCTTGCTGAATTTCAGAATTTGTTTTCTCAGAAACACTTCTTAGCTGGGCCGCTGCATTACTTAGTTGTTCTGCTTGCGCTGCGGTATCAAGCATCATGGCGTGCAACTTATCAATAAAAGTGTTCATGTGGTTGGCCAGCTGTCCCACTTCATCTTGACTATTAATATCAATTTTTTGAGTAAGATCGCCTTCGCCTGATGCTATATCACGCATAATGTGCGTAAGCGTTGTAATGGGTTTTGAAATCATGTGGGTAGCCCATAAAATCATGGCTAATATAATGATTAAGATAATAATTACCGCTGTTGTTGTAGCGGTTACTGCAGCATTTACAGGCTCTTCAATCATAGTAGTTGGGATAAGTAGACCTACATACCAATCTATATAAGGCTGCTCTAGCTGCAGACGATGGTAAACCACATAAAACTGCTCACCTTTAAAAGTAACCATTTGGCTGCCTTCAAGGTTATTTCGCATTTGTGTATTTAACTCTTTAAAGCCTGCTGTATTTGTAAATTGTTGCTCAAGCGCATCGAGCCCTTCTTTACCGTTTGCACCTTCATCTGTAATTGAAAGTTTATGCCCAGTGGCCTTTGAAAAATGAACTACTTTTTGATTACCATCGAGTAAAAATCCATAACCTTGGCCGTTAAAGCGAATATTTTCGACCATGTCGTTAATTTTGTTTAATTGTAAATCAACACCGCCCATACCAATGAGTTTTCGCTGAGCGTTATAAACAGGTTGTTGTACTACTGCGGATGCTACGCCTGTGGTTAAATCAACAGAGATTGGACCTACGTAAAGCTTGTTAACTTGCATGGCTTCTTGCCACCACCCACGCTTGTAAGCGTAATAAGGCTGGCCGTTGTAGTGACTTGTACGCTCGTTTTCTTTAAAGTATTCACCTGTGGTTGCTGAGGCAAAAAAGGCCGATAGAATGTTTTCGTCATTTGAGCTTAAACGCACAAAGTCTTGGTTTACTTCGTTGTAGCCAGGTGCACTTTCAAGAGCTTGATCGCGAGTATCCCAATTTTCAAAAAAGTTGATTAAATGTGGGTTATTAACAAAGGTTGATACCATTTTGCCGTACATCGCAAAGTAACTTTGCATTGAAAGTTGCTCGGTCTGTAGATAACTTTGTGCTTCGTTTTCTATGTTTTCTCTAGAGAGATTGGCAATGTGTTTAACAAAAAATGTTGAGGCGATAATTAGTAAAACGGTAATTGTTCCACCAATCAATAATAATATTTTTTTCCGTAACGATAAATTATTTAGCATGAGTGCGCATATTCTTATTATTTATGAAATTATATCTAATCATATCTTACTTAAAATCTCTATAAAGTTAGATAGAAAGAACTAATTATGCGTTTAAAATAAAGGCTTATACAAAAATGACAAATAAAAGTAATAAATTAGTAGTATTAGGTGCAGGCTGGTTAGGACATGCTTTATGCGTAAGTGCGCAAAAAGCTGACTGGCAAGTACAAGGAACGCATAGAACAGATATACACGAGTTTGACTTTGAGCGTCAGTTTACACTTGAAGGTGGACAATTAAGGCATCAAGTTGATTTACAAGATGCTTATTGGGTATGTGCTATTCCACCACGTAGCAGACACAGTGAAAGTAATTATCCTGAAACACTCACCGCAGCGCTTAAGATTTCAAAGGAGCTAAACGCAAAGGGCTTTTTATTGTGCTCATCAACCGGGGTGTATGACCAAGAGCCTGGTGTATATAGCGAAAGTAGCGATATTTCATGCACAAACGAGCGCCAAATAAAGCTTTATGAAGCTGAAGAGCAAGTACTTGAGCAAGATGGCAAAGTGCTGCGTTTAGCTGGATTACTTGGGCCTAATAGAGAGCCAGGGCGTTTTGTGGCAGGTAAAGAGCTCAATACATCAAGTGAGCAAGTGGTAAATATGGTGCATCAACAAGATGTCATTAATGCTATTTTTGCGGTGATAGAACACTGGCAAGTAGGACAAAATATTTATAATGTGGTTAATCCTGCGCACCCCACAAAAGCTGAATACTACGCGATGAAGTGTCAGCAACATGGTGGTGAAATGCCAACGTTTACAGGAACTGATTCGGCTGAGCGAAAAATATTAGGCTCAGCCATTGAAGCCTTAGGGTTTAGCTATCAGCACGGTATTTAATATGCTGAAGGCAGGGGACTGCTCTCTATAAAGTCGCATAGCTTACCTTCACTTAGTAATGTATTAGCAGCTTCGATATCGGGAGCAAAGTAGCGGTCTTTATCATAATAACTTACATGCTCGCGTAACAATGCTTTAGCGCTTTGCACTTTATCTGATGGTTCAAGCGGCTTTCTAAATTCTAGCCCTTGAACCGATGCTAACCATTCTATTGCCAAAACACCTTGGGTATTATTGGCCATTTCATCTAAGCGCCTTGCTGCAAAGGTTGCCATAGAAACATGATCTTCTTGATTTGCAGATGTAGGCAAGCTATCAACCGAAGCCGGATGTGCTAATGATTTGTTTTCTGAGGCAAGCGCTGCAGCGGTAACCTGGGCAATCATAAATCCTGAATTTACCCCGNGTTTTCAACTAAAAATGGCGGTAATTTGGATAGGTTTGAATCGATAAGTAATGCAATTCGCCTTTCTGCTAATGCGCCAATTTCTGCAATTGCGATTGCTAAGTTGTCAGCGGCCATTGCAACGGGCTCTGCATGAAAGTTTCCTCCCGATATTATGTCGCCTACATCGGCAAAAACTAGCGGATTATCGGTTACACCGTTCGACTCGCATAGTAACACTTCTGCAGCTTGGCGTATCTGAGTTAGGCAAGCACCTAGCACTTGAGGCTGGCAGCGAAGGCAGTATGGATCTTGTACTTTTTCACAATTGACGTGGGAGTTACTAATCTGAGAGTGCGTATCGAGTAGCTCTCTAAATACTTGAGCGGTGTCTATTTGTCCGCGCTGTCCGCGAATTTCATGAATACGTGCATCAAATGGCGCGCGACTGCCCATTGCGGCTTCTATACTTANGAGCCGATAACGCAGCTTTGTGCATATAGGTTCTCGCTTCTAAATAGGCCTTGTAGTGCAAACGCAGTCGACGCTTGTGTGCCATTTAATAATGCTAAGCCTTCTTTGGCTGCAAGGGTAAGGGGTTCAAGTCCCGCTATTTTTAACCCTTGTGCTGCGCTCATTATTTCTCCTTTATGTCGCATTTGACCTTCAGCTAATAAAGGTAGACACATATGCGCAAGAGGGGCTAAATCTCCCGATGCCCCCACGGAGCCTTTTTTAGGCACGCATGGATATACTTCGCTACTAAGCAGCTGCATAAAAAATTGGATCACTTGTAGGCGAATGCCCGAATAGCCACGTGAAAGCGAATTTACTTTTAAGGTGATCATTAACCTTACTGTGCTGTCATCCATGTATTCGCCAATACCCGCAGCGTGTGAAAGTACAATGGAGCGCTGTAATAATTCAAGTTGGTCGTCGGCAATTTTAGTATTGGCTAATAATCCAAAGCCGGTGTTAATTCCATATACAGTGCGGTGTTCATTGATAACGTTTTGAACGGTTTGCGCGCTGGCTGCTATTTGCGACTCGGCATGCTTTGCAAGGCTCAATTTTACCGGTGAATTATTAATTTTTCTTAGTGTGTTTAAATCAAGTGATCCGGGTGTGAGAGTAAGTTCGAACATGATCATTCCTCGTTTAACATAGGTAGGTCTAAATTTTGTTCTTTAGCGCAGTTTTTTGCTATGTCGTATCCGGCATCAGCATGGCGCATTACACCCGTTGCAGGGTCGTTCCACAGAACGCGAGCAATACGCTCTTTAGCTTCATCAGTACCATCGGCAACAATAACTACACCAGAGTGCTGACTAAATCCCATGCCTACACCGCCACCATGATGAAGCGACACCCAAGTAGCGCCACTTGCGGTATTAAGCAGTGCGTTGAGTAATGGCCAATCTGATACTGCATCTGAGCCATCTTTCATGCTCTCTGTTTCGCGGTTAGGGCTGGCAACTGAACCAGAATCGAGGTGGTCACGACCAATAACTATAGGGGCTTTAAGTTCGCCATTTTTAACCATTTCATTAAAGGCCAGTGCAAGGCGCGCTCTATCTTTAAGTCCAACCCAGCAAATACGTGCAGGTAAACCTTGGAATTGTATGCGTTCCCGCGCCATATCAAGCCAGTTATGCAAATGTGCATCATCAGGAATAAGCTCTTTTACTTTAGCGTCGGTTTTATATATATCTTCCGGGTCGCCTGATAATGCCACCCATCTAAATGGTCCAATACCTTCACAAAATAAAGGGCGAATATAAGCGGGTACAAATCCAGGAAAGTCAAACGCGTTGATAACACCCTCATCAAACGCCATTTGACGAATATTATTACCGTAATCAGTAGTGGCGGCACCGGCTTTTTGTAGTGCCAGCATCGCTTTAACTTGGACTGCCATTGATTGTTTAGCGGCTTTTACTACGGCTTTTGGATCTTGCTCACGCATTTTTGCAGCGTACTCCATTGTCCAACCTTGCGGTAAGTAACCATTTAATGGATCGTGAGCAGATGTTTGATCTGTGACTACATCAGGGGTAATGCCTGTTTTAACCAGTGTACTAAAAATATCGGCAGCGTTACCTAGTAAACCCACTGAGAGGGCTTTACCTTTAACACATGCATCGGTTATTAATAGCAGTGCGTGTTCAAGGTTCGTTGCTTTTACATCAACGTAGCCTGTTTTTATACGAAAATCGATACGGCTTTCATCACATTCAACAACCAGTGCACTAAAGCCAGCCATTGTAGCTGCAAGTGGTTGCGCACCGCCCATACCACCAAGACCACCTGTTAATACCCATTTACCACTAGCGCTACCTGCAAAATGTTGCTTTGCCATAGCTACAAAGGTTTCGTAAGTTCCTTGTACTATGCCTTGCGAGCCAATATAGATCCAAGAACCCGCCGTCATTTGCCCGTACATCATCAAGCCTTTTTTATCGAGCTCGTTAAAGTGCTCCCAATTTGCCCAGTGTGGAACAAGATTTGAGTTAGCAATAAGCACGCGAGGAGCATTACTGTGGGTTTTAAATACACCAACGGGTTTTCCTGATTGTACAAGCAGGGTTTCGTCGCTTTCGAGCCTATCGAGGGTTTCTATAATTTTGTCATAACTTGGCCAATCACGAGCTGCTCGGCCAATACCACCATATACAACAAGTGCATGAGGATGCTCTGCAACTTCAGGGTCTAAGTTATTCATTAGCATGCGCTTAGCAGCTTCTGTTTGCCAGCTTTTAGCACTTATTTTATCGCCATGAGGTGCACGTATTACGCGACTTGTGTCGAGTCGGTTGTTCATGTTTTACTCCTGTTGTATATACAAGGTGATTTGTTATAAAAAAAGCGCAGTAAGCGCTATTGTTTGTTATTTTTTAAATGTTAAGTGGCCACCTAAGCGATATTTACTGCCAGGTGATACAAGGCGCGCAAAGCTTACAATGCCTTTAACAGACCAGGTGCGTCGGATCACTTGTAAGCATGGCTCTTCATTATATAAGTTTAACCATTGGCACATTTCGCTGTTTGGCATAATGGCCTCTACTGTATGCCTTGCTTGGGTAAGTGGGGCAACACTAGATAGATATTCATGTGGTGTAAGCGTACTGAAGTCTTGTTGTAAGTAGCCAGTCGCAAGGGCAGGATTTACAAAACGCTCTTCTAGCTGCAAAGGGCTGTCATTTTCGTTATGCACCAGTACACTTCGATATACAACACTGTCAACCTCAACACCAAGTGCAATGGCAATAGGTGCGACTGCATTTATTGATTCGAGTATGAGTACGCTACAGGTGTAGTTGCCGTTACGCTCTTTTACTTCATCAGCAATATTTTTTATTTCAAGTAACGATGACTGCGATTTAAATGTAGCTACAAATGTACCTAACCCTTGGCTGCGGGTTAAAATACCTGCCTCGGTTAATTCGCTTAGTGCTCTGCGGGCTGTCATCCTGCTTACACTAAATTGACTACTTAGTTCGTTTTCAGAGGGAACACGTTGGTTTTCTTGCCACGTACCGCTGCGAATTTTATCAACAATGAATTGTTTTATTTGCGCAAATTTAGGTGTCGTCATTAAATTTATGGTTACATTAAAAATAAACTATATAAATAAGATGACACAATTACCTTGTATATACAAGATGGGTTGTTAGACTATATTTTCATTATTCACGGTGTAAAAAGGGCTGCGATATGCAAAGCACAACACAAAATTATGAGTTAGAAGAAATCGACTTACTTTTAACTGATGCCAATATTGCCACTATGGATAGCAATATAAATGCCCCTTATGGCGCAATTGAAAATGCTGCTATAGCCATTAAAAATGGTAAAATTGCGTGGATTGGAGAGCAATCAACATTGCCTAGTTTTGATGTGTTTGCAACGCCGACATTGAGTGTAAAAGGACAGTGGTTAACGCCGGGCTTAGTAGATTGCCATACTCACTTAGTATTTGCAGGTTCAAGATCGCAAGAGTTTGAACAGCGTTTGCAAGGCGTAAGCTATGAGCAAATTGCGGCACAAGGCGGTGGCATAGCAAGTACGGTTAAAGCCACAAGAGCAGCCGACCGTGAACAATTGTTTGTTGATGCAAAAGATCGCTTAAATACGTTATTAAAAGAAGGTGTAACCACCGTTGAAATAAAGTCTGGTTATGGGCTAGATACAGAAAACGAGATAAAAATATTAGAAGTCGCTCGTTTATTAGGTGAACATCACCCTATTGATATTAAAACTACTTTTTTAGGGGCGCATGCTCTACCGCCTGAATACAAAGGCCGTGCTGATGAATATATTGATTTAGTGTGTACTGACATGCTAGATCAGGTAGTGGCTAATAATCTTGCTGATGCAGTCGATGTATTTTGTGAAAATGTTGGGTTTAGTTATTCGCAAACCAAACGTGTTTTCCAGGCGGCTAAAAAGCATAACCTCCCAGTAAAATGCCATGCTGAGCAGTTATCTAATCAACAGGGTGCTAAGCTGGTGGCGCAGTTTAATGGCTTTTCGGCGGATCATATTGAGCATCTAGATGAAGAGGGTGTAAAAGCCATGGCAGACGCTGGGACGGTAGCGGTGTTATTGCCAGGTGCATTTTATTTTTTAAGAGAAACTAAATTCCCACCTATTGAATTACTTAATCAATATAAAGTACCTATAGCTATTGCGAGTGATTTTAACCCAGGTACTTCACCACTATGCTCAGTGCACTTGATGATGAACATGGCATGCACATTGTTTAGATTAACACCTGAGCAAGCATTAGCTGGTGTTACTCGAAATGCAGCTAAAGCACTAGGTTTAGACGACCGTGGTATTTTAAAGGTTGGCGCAAGAGCTGATATTGCGCATTGGCAAATAAGTCATCCATCACAATTAAGTTACCAATTTGGCGTAAATAAACTGTTAAATTTATGGATTTTGGGTAGAATTAATTAGTTTGTATTATTTTTACTCACATATAACTTGGTTTAAACTTTTTTAGCGAATACGGATGCCGTTAATTTGAACATACTAACCGACAGTAATTTCCCAATATTTTTTAGTGGTGCACTATTAATGGCGATGATCGCCACTTTATTTGCTGTTAAAAATACCAGTATTAAATTTAGTTATTTATGCACAGCTGCTGTTGGTTTAGCTATCTTAAGCAGCGGTGCGGCTTGGCTTGCTATTCTACTAGCCTTTGGGTTTTGTTTTCACTTATGGCAAGCATTTGAGCGAAATAATTGGAGCATGATAATTACCAGCTCAATGGCTGGTCTTTTATTTGTTGTTCTATTTTCAGCTCATTTATTATTGGAAGTTCCGCTATTTTGGGTTGTGTTAGCAATATTATTATTAGCTATTGTTGGCTTTTTAAATGATGAAAGTGCTGAAATAGAAGTCGTTATAGAGCCAGAACCTGAAGGTGATGCATTTATTGAAGAGTCTCCGCTTTCAGTTTTTGCAGATAGAAAACAGTTACGACAAGGTTACTATGCATGGTGCGACAACAAACAAATAAGCGCAGCGTTAATCGTTATTCGCCTTGAAGGCTTTGAGCAAGTTAACCAGCATATTGGACGCGACTTTGGCGATATACTGTTAGCGCAATCGGCTAATCGAATAAAAGAGCTACTTTCAAGTGACGAAATAGTGACTTTAACTGGACAAGAAAAGCTAGCCCACTTAGGGGGTCTTAACTTTGCATTTATTTGTAGTTTCGCGAATCAAAAACACTTACATGAATTAGTTATTGACCAAATACTGGGTGCAACGCTTAAGCCATTTAATGTTGCTAACTGCACTGTAGAAGTAAAAGCGAGAGCGAGTTATGTTGATTGTAATGAGCAAGATAACAACTTTGATAATTTAATATCGTACGCATACCTAGCACTCGATAGCCACCCAGATCGCAAGGTTGTGCCTTATCATCAACAAATGATGATTGAATTGCGAGAGCAACAAGCGCGACTAAAGGAATTAGCAAATATTGATTTTTCGAGCGAGTTAGAGCTTTATTTTCAGCCTATTATTTGTAACGAAAACGGTCAAATTGAGTTTTTAGAATTACTACTGCGTTGGCAGCACCCTAAGCAAGGGATTTTATCCGCTAACAGGTTTATCGACGACATTAGAATTGCAGGGCTTGGTTATCCACTCGCTAAATTTGTAATAGAGAGAGCTGCTGAGCTTGCAATGGCGCTTAGAATAGAAGGTATTTCTATACCGCTTAGCATTAACGTATTTGGTCCTGAAATGCTTAACGAAGAGTTTATTGAATTTGTTGATGTTGTTTTAAGTGAGCATCACTTGGAAGCTGGCGATTTAATTGTTGAATGCCCTTTGCATATTTTTACGGGACTAGATGATAAAGGCAGAGGCATGATCGCAAGGCTTAATAACATAGGCTTAAAAGTATGTGTTGATGGACTTGGAGATAACCCGGTACTACTTTCTAAGTTACCAAGCTTAGCGGTAGAGTATATTAAGGTTTCACCTTCACTCACTGCTGACTTTAGTAATCAAAACAATATACGCAGTTTAGTTAGCGGAATGGTTGAAATGCATAACCAACAAAAAACAAAAGTGATTTTTGAAGGGGTAGAAACACTTGAGCAACTTAAGTTTGTAAAAAGCTTAAAAGGTTATGCTGCCCAAGGTTATTACTTTGGTCACCCGCTAAGTAGTATTGGTTTAATGAGCTGGCTAAAAGAGTGGCGATTAGTTCAACAGCGCTAAGTGTTTTCTTTGGCTTGTAGGTAGCTATTCACAAGTGCACTGATCACTTGCCCTACATGGGCAGCACCGGCCTCAACTCCGCTAGGGTGCTGGCTAGGCGCTGCTTCACATAAATGTAAGTACTTAGAGTGGCGATGGTTTGCTGCTAAATGCACAAAGTGCTCAGTGTCATTCACACTAAATCCGCAACATGTGTACGCACTAACCGGCATGTAAGTAATACTATCTAAATCAACTTCAATACCCAGTGGTAAATCGTTAAAATTACTTAATGCGTTTTCAATTGCCTGAGTAAGTGTAATTTTTCGCTTAACTTGTATTGATTGATAGCTATCAAACGTGAAGTTAGCTTCACTCATTGCATCTATAATTGCTTGATTGTTTTTTATCTCATGTAAGCCAATAACGTGGTAATTACTTAGATGTTGCTCGTTATAAGCGTAGCGAAAGCCATTGCCGCTATGGCGACCTTCACATTCTCTAAAGTCGGCATGAGGGTCAAAGTTGATAGCATTAATAGGTGTATTTTTTGACTTACTCAGGGCACGGATAATTCCCAAGCAATTGTTATGACCTCCGCCAATAACGATTGGCTCAAGCCCCGCTTTAAAAATAAGGCTCAATACCGTCTCTACGCGTTCATCAAGCTGTTGGCATAAATCTCGTAATTGAGTTAATTGCTGGCCTTGCTGGTTATTAAGCTGGTTGCTTTGCGCCATTAAATCATCAGTATTAACTTCACCCAATAAAAGCACTTTTTGAGTGGCAATAAATTGATTGTGAGGTTGGTTTAAAAAGCGTTTTAAAAAAGCAGACCATGCTTCGTTTGCACCACCATTTCCTAAGTTTGCTTTTGGGCCGATATCTTCGCAAATACCCAGAAGTACATAGCGGATACCAAATTGAGCAGCGTCAACAAGTGCTTGTTGCAGGTTTACTTGGGTGTCGAGCAAGGCCATTGATTGCCATGCTTTTTTCTCATTTGCGCGGGTAGAGCAAAGTGTTCTAACCGCGCTTTCATCATATACTTTTAAATGGGAGGTCACGTTATACTTCTACAACTTCCAACTCTAATTCTTCTGCAGATAAAACAATGCCTGTGCTATCAGCATAAATAAAGTCGTCATCAAAAAATGATACCCCAGCAAAGTTAACGCCTATAGCATCTTCACCAGCACCTTCGCTGTCGGCTGCAACAGGGATTGAAGCAATTGCTTGAATGCCTAAATCAAGCTCTTCAAGCTCATCAACGTGGCGTACTGCGCCGTAAACAACAATACCATTCCAGTTGTTTTCAAGTGCTAGTTCAGCCAGTTCAATGTCGATTAGTGCGCGACGAGTTGAGCCGCCACCATCAATAAGAAGTACTAGGTCTGTACCATCTTGAGAAAGTAATTCGCGGATGAGTTCATTATTTTCAAAACATTTAACCGTTTTAATGCGGCCACCAAAGCTGTGTCGACCACCAAAGTTGATGAACATAGGCTCTAGCACGTCAACCACGTCAGCAAAGTGGTCGCATAAATCAGAAGTGCTGTAATCCATTATTTTATCCTCAAAAGGTACATTAATTTATATCTCAGTATACCCTCCTTATAAGCAATAACAACGACTTAATCGCAGTAAATTTAGGCAAAACAAGCGCTAAATCATTAATCGCAATAATAGTGTATTAAAAGCGTCACTCAATTGTTATTTACAACACATAAGCTAAACCGGTGTTCATATGTTATGCAATGAGGGATGGTGATGAATAATAATATGCTTAAAAAGGTAACTCAGATAGATGAGCAATTATTTTTAACTTTGTTTAATTGCAATTCACCGAGGTGGTTTAAAACAATGGCCTTTGGTTTGTCTAAAAGCGGTGATGGTGGGCTTTATATATTAATATGCTTAGCAGTGTGGTGGCTTAGTAATAATGAACAGCACCAATTATTGCCTGTCACTATATTAATTGGTTTTGCTATAGAAAGACCTATTTACCTACTAGCTAAAAATAGATTTGCTCGGATCCGTCCATGCGACTGCTTAGTAACAAATGCCTATATAGTACCAAGCGATAAATTTAGTTTACCATCGGGTCACAGTGCCGCTGCTTTTTTAGTGGCAATTATATTAAGCCATTTTTTTCCAGAATATGCATTACTACTATTTAGTTGGGCTACCGGCGTTGCTATGTCTCGTGTGGTATTGGGTGTGCACTTTCCTGCTGATATTATAATAGGCGCAACAATTGGTAGTTTTTGTGGTTTATTTGCGTTAGCACTTGTGGTGCCTGCATGAAAATATTGTATGGAGTGCAAGGTACCGGTAATGGTCATATAACGCGCGCTCGGGTTATGGCAAGCTGCTTTAATAAGCTCGGTATTGATGTTGATTATGTGTTTTCAGGGCGCGCAAATAAAGATTACTTTGATATGCACGAATTCTCAGATTATAAAGCGTATCGCGGTTTATCGTTTAGCACTGAAAATGGGCAAGTTAAAAATCTCAAAACACTTAAAAACATGCGAATTTGTAAGTTGGTGAGTGATATAAAATCGCTTGAGATAAAACAGTACGATTTTGTACTTAACGACTTTGAGCCTGTGACAGCATGGGCTGCAAAACGGGCAGGTATACCCGTTATTGGCATTAGTCACCAAGCAGCATTTTTGTCAGATAACGTACCTATGTTTGGTCGTGGCGTACTGAGAAAATCACTTATCAAGCATTATGCACCAGCGACTACCTACTTAGGCGTGCACTGGCAACCATTTGCAAATAATATAATACCGCCTTTTATTGCTCATCATAATCACGACAACCCTGTAGCAGTAATGAACAAGGTATTGGTATATTTACCTTTCGAAAACTTAGATAGCGTTGTTGATTATTTAAAAGACTTTCCCGAAAAAGAATTTTATTGCTATCACCCAAATGCCAGCAATCAGTCTTTTGGACATATACATTTACGAGCCCCTTCACGTTCTGGCTTTTTAAACGACTTAGCAAACACAAGTGGTGTTGTTGGTAACGCGGGATTTGAGCTTGCCAGTGAAGCGCTTAAGTTAGGTAAAAAGTTACTATTAAAGCCTTTAGATGGTCAGTTTGAGCAAGCAGCAAATGCACAAACTTTATTTTCCATGGGAATGGCGCATGTTATGAACTATTTAAACCCACAAGCCCTTGACGATTGGAATAGCGCGCCGCAAAACAAGCAAATAAATTACCCCAGCGATCCCGCGCCTTTAATTGATTGGTTGGTTAAACAACAATGGAATAACACACAATCGTTACATAAAGGTTTGTGGGATAGTGTCGCCTTATAGCAATCACATTTAAACTGTTTAGAATTACCAATAATAAAAGTTAAATTAATTAGTCGCTTGTGATCTATTAGCTATAATAAAAATGCATATTCAAAAAAGGCGTTAGCGATGAATTTTTTACAAAACTTAACAATTAAACGACGTTTACAACTAAACGCAGTCGTTGTTGGTTTAGCAATGGTGGTCCTTTTATGCGTGATTATTTTTGAATCACGTACAACCTTGAGCTTAAACAAGACTATTCAATTAGCAGAAGAGCTCAACGTACATGCATTAGCATTGCGTAAACATGAAAAAAACTTTTTATTTTATAAACAAGAAGATGCGTTAACTGCATTTGAAACGGATTTTGAGCAGTTAAGTGATAAAGTAAAAAAGTTACAACAGTTAATGGCTAACCAAGGTATTGCACAGGAGCAGGTCCAGCGCTTTGAGCAACTAATAAATAGCTATAATAATGATTTTGAAACTGTTGTTAAGCTTCAAAAAGAGATTGGTTTAACCCCGACCGACGGGTTATATGGCAAGCTTAGAAGCTCGGTTCATGAAGTTGAGCAACTATTAAAAGAGCAGCAAAATTACCAACTGCTGTCGTCAATGCTGCAACTAAGACGCTCAGAAAAAGATTTCATGCTGAGATTTGATATTAAGTACCTAGGGCGTTTTAATGAGGGAATTAATACATTTAAGCAGCAGATAGCTGCAGCACAGCTGCCAAGCGACTATAAAGCACAAATTAATCCTTTGATTGATATATACCAAAGCGAATTTCAAACACTTGTGCAGGCCCAAACTAAGCTAGGGCTAGATCTTGAGTCAGGCGCACTTGGAGTAATGCGTGACAGTGTAGATAAAAGCGACGCCATTGTTTCTAAAATCGTTAAAGACACTAAGTTACAAGTAGAGCAAAGTGTAGAGCAGGCTCAATTTTTAGCTATTTTGGTATTTGTGATTGCAGGTGTGGTTGTATTAGCGCTAGTTTATTTTACAAGCCACTCCATTATTGTACCTATTGAGCGGGTTTATCACACTATTAATGATATTCGTCGTAATAATGATTTGAGCGTGATGATAGAGCAAACTGGTAAAGACGAAATTACCACCATGACGGTCGACTTTAATAGCTTAATAGGCGATTTTAAGAACTTAATTAACGAAGTTAATGGTGCTTTAAACACGCTTAATGTAGCAACAGAGCATTTATCACAAAGTACCGCAGCAACAAGCTCTGGTATGCAAGAGCAACTACATGAAGCCGACATGGTTGCAACGGCAGCCACCGAAATGCAGGCGACAATTCAGGATATTTCACATAATACTGAAGCGGCTGCGAAAAAAGCAGAGTCAACAAATTTAAGTGCACAACAAGGGCGTAGTGAAGTAGATTCTACCGTTAAGCACATTAGGGCCCTATCTGATTCGCTGGGGAATGCATCAAATGTTGTGTCGCAACTTGAAAAAGACGGCGAAACCATTGGCTCAGTGCTTGATGTAATTCGAGGGATTGCAGATCAAACCAACTTATTAGCGCTTAACGCTGCAATTGAAGCGGCTAGAGCTGGAGAGCAAGGGCGTGGTTTTGCAGTAGTGGCAGATGAAGTTCGCTCACTTGCTCAGCGCACGCAAGAATCGACTAGTGAAATAGAGGGGATTATTAATACCCTGCAACAACGCACTCAAGAGGTGGTTAGTATTATGCACCAGTGCCGCTCGCAAGGAGATGAAAGTGCATCGCAGGCTATTAAAGCCGGTGAGCTACTCGGTGATATAACCGAAGATGTACAAACTATCATGGAGATGAGTACTCAAATAGCAGTTGCGATTGATGAGCAAAGTCAGGTAGCGTCTGAGGTAAATAAAAACGTAGTACGTATAAGAGATATTGCACAAGACGCTTCGGGACATGCTGCTAATAATGCGCAGACAAGTGAAGAAGTCTCTGAGCAGGCTCGTGTTCTATTCACTGCAATTGATAAGTTTAAGGTGTAATAACCCCTAATAGTGCGGGTCTATAAAGTTTAAGGAACAAACTTTATAGGCACGCTATCTTTACTTTTTTCGTGTTCAGTTACCCGCACTAAATATTCACTCCACAATGTATCTTGTTGCTGTTGTAGTTTTTCAAAATAGCGCCAGCTAAATAGTCCGCTGTTATGGCCATCGTCAAAATCTAAACGAAGTGCGTAATGCCCAACAGGTACAATACTTTTTATTCCTACAGCTTGCTTATTAAGTACTAGCTTCATTGGGCCAGAGCCATGGCCCTGCACTTCAGCTGAAGGGGAGTGTACACGTAAAAACTCACAGCTAAATACAGCTTTACTGTCATCATCAAAGTAAACATCTAGATTTTTACTTACACTGTGGTAATGCACTTTTGTTACGTGTTTCATTTAATATATCCCATTAAAAAGCCCCCAATCTGGAGGCTTTTAGTATAACGTTTATATTCGTTTTATAGAATAAATCGGCTTAAGTCTTCATCTTCAACAAGTGCACCTAAGTGTTTTTCAACATAAGCGGCGTCGATTACTAATGACGAGCCTGCTTTTTCAGAAGCATCGTATGAAATTTCTTCCATCAATCTTTCCATTACAGTGTGTAGACGACGAGCACCGATGTTTTCGGTTTTCTCGTTAACTTGCCAAGCTGCTTTGGCAATACGCTCAATTGCATCGTCGCTAAACTCAATCGATACCTGCTCAGTTTTAAGCAACTCTCTTTGTTGCTCGGTAAGCGATGCATGAGGCTCTGTAAGGATGCGTTTAAAGTCATCTGCAGTAAGTGCTTCAAGTTCTACTCGAATCGGTAAGCGGCCCTGTAGCTCTGGGATCATATCTGATGGCTTCGCCATCTGAAACGCACCAGAGGCAATAAACAGCATATGGTCAGTTTTAACCATTCCGTGCTTAGTGTTTACAGTTGAACCTTCAATTAGCGGTAGTAAGTCGCGCTGAACACCTTCACGGCTCACATCTGGACCTGAAGAATCGCCGCGCTTACAAATTTTGTCTATTTCATCAATAAACACAATACCGTTTTGCTCTACTGCAAAAATAGCTTGCTCTTTTAGCTCTTCAGGATTTACTAATTTAGCGGCTTCTTCTTCCGTTAATAGTTTGAAGGCTTCTTTGATTTTTAGTTTACGCTTAGTGCGCTTATCGCCGCCCATGTTTTGAAACATGCTTTGTAGCTGGTTGGTCATATCTTCCATACCAGGAGGCGCCATAATTTCTACGTTTGGTTGTGCTTGTGCTAAATCGATTTCAATTTCTTTATCATCTAGCTGACCTTCACGTAGCTTTTTACGGAACGTTTGGCGAGTTGATGAGTTATCATCACGCTGCGTTTCGCCGTATTGATCTTTCGCTGGTGGTAAAAGGGCATCTAAAATGCGCTCTTCTGCTGCTTCTTCGGCGCGATGTTTAAATTTCTTAGTCTGCTGTTCGCGAGTCATTTTAATTGATACATCGACTAAATCGCGGATGATAGTCTCAACTTCTTTACCAACATAGCCAACTTCAGTGAACTTAGTCGCTTCTACTTTAATAAAGGGTGCGTTAGCAAGTTTTGCTAATCGGCGGGCAATTTCTGTTTTACCTACACCGGTTGGACCAATCATTAAAATGTTTTTTGGTGTTACTTCGCTGCGTAAATCTTCTTTGAGTTGCATACGGCGCCAGCGGTTACGAAGTGCGATAGCCACTGCTTTTTTTGCTTTAGCCTGACCTATAATGTGCTGATCTAGCTCGTGAACAATTTCTCTTGGGGTCATATCAGACATGATAGTTCCTATTATAATTCTTCGATTGTTTGGAAGTTATTAGTAAATACGCAGATGTTGCCTGCAATAGTTAAGCTTTTCTCTACTATTTCACGAGCGCTTAAATCTGTATTTTCTAAAAGGGCGGTTGCAGCTGATTGTGCAAAGTTACCACCACTGCCAATTGCAATTAGGTCGTTTTCAGGTTGAACCACATCGCCATTACCGGTAATAATTAAAGAGGCTGTTTCGTCTGCAACAGCGAGCAGAGCTTCGAGTTTTCGAAGTGCACGGTCGCTGCGCCAATCTTTAGCCATTTCTACTGCGGCTTTAGTTAGGTTTCCTTGGTGCATTTCTAATTTGCTTTCAAAGCGTTCGAAAAGAGTGAAGGCATCAGCAGTACCGCCGGCAAAACCAGCGATTACTTTGCCATTATAAAGACGTCGAACTTTACGGGCGTTGCCCTTCATTACGGTATTACCAAGAGACACTTGGCCATCGCCGCCAATTACAACCTTGTCGCCACGGCGTACACTTACGATAGTAGTCATGTTATTCCTCATCATCGAGCTGCAGAGGCAACTCGTAAAAAACGATTATGAAGAGGTTATATGGGTGAATGGTTTATTTTCAAGTCCAGCCCCAAATTCCGCAGCCGACTATTTTTACACGTTTAAGTTTGTTTTTATCACTTTCGGCTTGGCGTTTGGTTTTATAAGGGCCTAAGCGCACTTTATACCAAGTACCATTGCTGCCTTCAGCCTGTTTTATTTCAGAAATGAGGCCTGCAAATGCTATTTTAGCTTTTAGCGATTCCGCTTGTGCGTGGGTTTTAAACGAACCACACTGCATAACGTAAGGGCCTTTTTGCTCAAGTTCTTTCACTTCAACTTGAATCTCGTGGTTTCTAATTTCTTTAATAAACTCTGGTGTGCGTGGAATAACCACTTCTACTTTTGCGGGCGCAGTGGGGTTTGCTTGTTTTTCGACAAGTTTTGGATCTGCATTACTTTTAATAAACCATAATGTATAAGCAAAACCACCGACGAGTAAGATGGCTATGACAGCTAAAAGAATAGGAAATGGTTTTTTAGCGGGTGCGTTTTTTTTACTGTTTCTGCCTGCAGGCTTTTTATTAATATAATCGTGCTGTGCCATGGTGTTATTTTGGCCTTAACCTAAATCATGTCTATAGGGTCTACGTCTAAGCTCCAGCGTACTTTTTGTGCAAGTTTACTTGAACTTAAATAATCAACCATTTGCGCAAGGTACTGATGTAATATGCGGCGATCTTGCGCTTGAATATGTAATTGAAAACGATACATACCTGCGACTTTTTCAAGTGGAGCAGGGATCGGACCGAGCAATTGTATACCAGATACCCCATTCACAGGAACCAAATCCGTCAAAAAATCGACGACTAGCTTAATGCTGTGTCCTTGTGCACGGACAATAGCCATATTTGTAATGGGTGGTAAGTCTGCATCATCGCGTTCACTCAGTGCAAAGCGAGCAAAGTCTTGGTAACCATTATTAACTAAGTCTTGTAAAAGCGGGTGTTCTGGAAAGTGTGTTTGTAATAATACTTGCCCAGGCTCCCCTGAACGCCCAGCTCGCCCCGCGACCTGAGTAACTAACTGTGCTAAATGTTCTGTCGCCCTAAAGTCGCATGAGTATAAACCGCTATCTACGTCTAAAATTATAACAAGGCTTACATCTGCAAAGTGATGGCCTTTGGCAAGCATTTGTGTGCCAACTAAAATGCGTGCACCGCCTAGGTTTATTTCATCTAGTGCTTTTTCAAGGCTGCCTTTACGGCGAGTTGAATCGCGGTCTATGCGAGTAACGGGTGTATCTGGAAACTCGGTCGATAAAAACTCTTCAATTTGCTCTGTACCTTTGCCATTTGGAAATATTTGCGTACTTCCACAATCAGGACATTGGTGAGGAACAGGGTATTGATCGCCACAGTGATGACAAATCATTTGCCCAATCGCTTTATGAAATGTGGCGCTGGTACTGCAGCGTTTACATTCACTTAGCCAGCCACATTCATGGCAAATAAGAGTGGGTGAAAAACCTCGGCGATTTAAAAAAACCATAACCTGTTTACCGCGATTTAAGTGTTGGCGCATAGTTGCAAGGCTTGCATGTGCAATACCTGCTTGGTCGGGTTGGCCTTTCATATCGAGTAACTTAAATTGGTTATCTGTCGCAGTTTGCGCGCGCTCGGTTAAACTTAGTAGCTGATATTTGTTATTAATTGCTTTGTGAAGTGTTTCAAGTGCGGGTGTAGCACTGCCTAATATAAGTGGTATTTTATGCTGAAAAGCTCTGTATGCGGCCAAATCACGAGCATGGTAACGAAGGGTATCTTGTTGCTTAAATGATGAATCGTGCTCTTCATCGACAACTATCATACCGAGTTTTAAAAATGGCAGAAAAATACTCGAACGTGTGCCTATAACTATTGCACAACTGCCTTTTTCGCAAAAACGCCATGTTTGCAATCGCTCGTTGTCGGTAAGGGCTGAATGCCAAAGCATAATGGGTGTATCAGGAAAGCGGCGACGAAAACGGTTTACAGTTTGTGGCGTTAAGCCTATTTCTGGCACTAATACTAATGCTTGCTCGCCACGTTTGAGTACTTCTTCTAGGCACTGTAAATACACTTCTGTTTTACCACTGCCAGTTACGCCTTCTAATAAAAAGCTGCTAAATCCATTACTTTGATTTATTGCTGTACAGGCAACCGCTTGTTCTTTATTAAGTACAGGTTTACTACCGACAGTTGGTGCAACGCTTTGCCATTGGTTATCGTGTTCAATAGTTTGCGTAATGAGTTCTTTATCTATTAGGCTATCTATTGTTTTTTTACTAAAGCCAAGAGCTTTTAATTCGGTTAACGATGATTTCCCCGATTGCGACAACTGCTTTAATAAATTGAGTTGAGTTTTGGCTTTTAATGACGGTACTTTTGCGCCTTTTTCTGTCAGAGCAACCATGTTAATACTGGTTTTATCTGGCGATTCACCTTGGCGAAGTGCACTTGGTAGCGCTATGTGAATAGTTTCGCCTAAGGGATAGCAATAATAGCGGGCAGTAAAGCTAAGGAGTTCTAAATGTTGGGCGCTTAAAATAGGGGTATCGTCTATTACCTCTATAATATTCTTAATTTTATCTAAAGGGACGTCGGTACTGTTTTTAATACCCAGAACAACAGCTACTTTTTTTTGATTACCAAAAGGTACTAAAACCCGCATACCCGGTAGTATGGGTGTTGATAAGCCACTGAGCTGCTCTTCTATTTTATAATCAAAGGTGCGTGGAAGCGGGACTTTAATAGCAACTTCAACAAAACTCATAACAACTCAACCCGTAAAATTAATGCTGTAATGTACTAAAAATACCGCTAAAAACCTACTAGCAATAGTACTTGAGAAAGAGATTGTTCACTTTTTTAGCGAAAAGATAAATAAATACTTGTGCAGGGGAAGGTTGTTGGATAAAATCCGCCACCAACAAATTTGTTTTAACGACGTATGGTGCCAGACTTCGGGTTTGGAGAGCGATGCGGCCTTAACTAGAGGTTCCTATGAAAGAAGGTATTCACCCTAAGTACGAAGTAATTTCTGCAACATGTTCATGCGGAAACAAATTCGAAACTAGCTCAACTCTTTGTAAAGACATTCACTTAGACGTATGTTCTGCGTGTCACCCGTTTTACACTGGTAAGCAAAAGATTTTAGACACTGGCGGCCGTGTTGATCGCTTCAACAAGCGCTTCGGTGCACTTAGCAGCAAGAAGTAATTATTGCTGTTTAGTTAAAAAAAGCACCTTAGGGTGCTTTTTTTGTGTCTAAAATTTACCACTTCTTATCTTATTTAGCTTGCTCGAGCTACATCACACCTTGCATAACTATTTCCTATTCTTATTCTGAGTATGCATAAACCTTTACAGACAAATCGATAGATATTCTCTATATTTTAAATAGTACAAATTTTAACTAGGTTGATAAAAGTAGCTAACGTGGGCTTATCTGTTTTTAAAGTAATGTAGTAGGCTGTTATTTTAAGTTTATGATGATGCGTTAAACATACATTTTTTTAATATTGTAATAGACATAAACGCACCTCAAAACTTACTTTTTTGGTGAATTTTTATTTATCAAATGTTTATATAATCCTGCAAAGTTACTGAAAAACCTCTTAAAATTAAAGGATATAGCATATAACAGGATAGACCTGATATTGCTTGGAATTTAAAAATAATAAGGGTATCGTACCCCAAGACTCCACCTCTCACTTTAACTTAAATTGCAGGATACCATCGCGTTATGTCTGACTTTCGTGAACAAGCACTACATTATCACTCACATCCCGTACCTGGTAAAATTAGCATTGAGCTAACAAAACCAGCTGAAACAGTTCAAGACTTAGCCCTAGCTTATAGCCCAGGTGTCGCTGAGCCTGTACGTGAAATTGCCGCAGATCCTGCAAATGCATATAAATATACCGGTAAAGGTAACATGGTTGCGGTTATCACTAATGGTACTGCAATTTTGGGCTTGGGTAATTTAGGTCCTTTAGCGTCCAAACCAGTAATGGAAGGCAAGGCGTTATTGTTTAAGCGTTTTGCAGGGCTTGATTCTATTGATATTGAAGTAAAGCACAAAACAACAGAAGACTTTATTAACACGGTTGCCAATATTGCTGACACATTCGGTGGTATTAACCTTGAAGATATTAAAGCACCAGAGTGTTTTGAAATTGAAAAAGCATTAATAGAGCGTTGTAGCATTCCTGTTTTTCATGATGATCAACACGGTACCGCCATTGTTACGGCTG
>NZ_AUTI01000314.1:0-1593 GCF_000497995.1 Pseudoalteromonas sp. TB25 | reverse complement strand
CTGCCGGCATGTTAAATGCACTAGAAGTACAAGGTAAATCAATTGAAGATGCAATAATTGTATGTTTAGGTGCAGGCGCTGCTGCAGTTGCGTGTATGGAATTGTTAATTAAGTGTGGTGCACTGCGTGAACACATTTATATGCTTGACCGCAAAGGTGTTATTCATACTCGTCGCGATGATTTAAACGAATATAAACAGCTTTTTGCTAACAATACCGATAAACGCACATTGCAAGATGTAATTGCAGATGCTGATGTGTTTGTTGGTGTTTCGGGTCCTAACTTGTTAGCTGCCGAAGATTTAAAACTAATGGCAGAAAAGCCGATCGTGTTTGCATGTTCAAACCCAGATCCAGAGATCGATCCTGCACTTGCTCACGGCGCACGCAACGATTTAATTATGGCAACAGGGCGCTCTGATTACCCTAACCAGGTTAACAATGTTTTATGTTTTCCGTTTATTTTCCGTGGTGCACTTGATGTACGTGCAAGCGCGATTAACGATGAAATGAAAATTGCTGCAGTTGAGGCTATTCGTAGTATTGCCAAAGAGCCTGTACCTGCAGAAGTTTTAAAAGCCGCAGGCGTAGATAAGCTAGAGTTTGGTGCGCAGTATATTATTCCAAAACCAATGGATCCGCGTTTACTACCGCGTATAGCTAAAGCTGTAGCACTTGCTGCGGTAGAGTCGGGTGTTGCGCAAATTGACTTGCCTGAAAATTATATGGCGTAATATATAACGCTTAAACAAAAAACCTCAGCAATGCTGAGGTTTTTTGATTAAAAAGGTAACGATTTATTCTTCGTTTAAAATAGGCACTTCTAAACCCATTTCTTGCATTATCTTTTTAACTTCTTCTGGTACTTTTTCTGCGTTGTCTTTACGTAGGTCATCGTCATTTGGTAAAGGTTGACCAGTAAAGGCATGCAAAAACGCCTCACATAGCAATTCACTATTTGTTGCATGGCGAAGGTTGTTGATTTGACGACGCGTACGCTCATCCGTTAAAACTTTTAATACATTTAGCGGGATCGAAACGGTGATCTTTTTAACTTGCTCTGATTTTTTCCCGTGTTCTGCGTATGGGTGAATATACTCACCATTCCATTTAGCCATAAGATGTATCGTTGCCTCAGATTATTAATTTCTCACACGGTATAAAAAGCGTGTAAATATGCGTGAAATTCTATCGATTTAAAAAAGATAGTCAAATAATAGATACCGATCTATCTTAATAAGCCTATTTGGGATGTAAAAATAAGCTCACTTTTGTGAGCTAAAATGTGATACTAGCAAACGCCTTTCCTAACTTTAGCCATCTAGAGCTTTAAAATCCTTTGACTTATTAAAACGGATAACTTACTCTTTTAGACGTCTAAACATCCAAATTAATCAGGTGACGAATATGAGCGAAAAAAACAAAGCGACCATTGCTGTACGTAACGGCGTTGATGCTGATAAACATCATGGTGCAGTGGTGCCGCCAATTTATTTATCAACGACTTATTCGTTTTCCGACTTTGATACTAAGCGTGAGTATGATTATGGCCGCAGTGGTAACCCTAATCGTGATATTTTAGCAGAGACGCTT
>NZ_AUTI01000313.1:0-9854 GCF_000497995.1 Pseudoalteromonas sp. TB25 | reverse complement strand
GGGCGGGTAGACTCTCCCCCAATGTCTAAAATTTGCGCACCATCCCCTAACAATTGCATTGCGCGCTTTAGCGCTATTTTGGGGTCTAAAAACTGCCCGCCGTCAGAAAATGAGTCTGGCGTTACATTCAATATTCCCATAATAACAGGCTTTTCAATATTGAGCGTACGTCCTCTGGGAAGCTTTAATATATTAGTCATTGCCAACCTTTATTCTTTTTCTAAATAGCTGATACAAAAAAGCCCCGAAATTCGGGGCTTTCACTAACTATTTTAACGATTATTCAGCTTTATCATCAAGGTTTGTTTCATCTTTTTTCGATGAATCATCCGCTTTTTGACTTTCATCAAGCACTGGCTCTTGAGGTTCTTGCTCTTTTACCGGCTTAGCTTCATGGCGGTCATGAGCATCGCGCGGCTCACGCACTGGTTGGCGCGCCATTAAATCATCAATTTGCTTAGCGTCGATTGTTTCGTATTTCATTAACGCGTCTTTCATTGAGTGAAGAATATCAATATTTTCTTTTAATATTTCTTCTGCTCTTTGGTAGTTACGATCTGAAAACAAGCGTACTTCAGCATCAATTATTTTAGCAGTATCATCCGACATACTAGATGCACGGCTTCCGCCACCACCCATATACATCTCGTTTTGATCTTCAGCGTAAAGCAATGGACCTAGCTTTTCACTTAAACCCCAATGTGTAACCATTTTACGTGCAATATCAGTTGCGCGCTCAATATCGTTACTTGCACCCGTTGTTACTTTGTCAGCACCATAAATAAGCGCTTCAGCAATACGGCCACCATAAAGGCTTGAAATCATTGATTCTAAAAGTTCTTTTGAATGACTAACACGGTCTTGTTCAGGCAAGTACATTGTTACACCTAGCGCACGGCCACGTGGAATAATAGATACTTTGTAAACTGGATCATGTTCAGGAACCATACGGCCCACAATTGCGTGGCCTGCTTCGTGATATGCTGTCATTTCTTTTTCTTGCTCGCTCATCACCATGGTTTTGCGCTCTGCGCCCATCATGATTTTATCTTTAGCAGCGTCAAATTCAGCCATACTTACAACACGTTTATTACCACGTGCAGCATAAAGTGCAGCTTCGTTTACTAAGTTCGCTAAATCAGCGCCAGAAAAACCAGGTGTTCCACGTGCTATAAGAGCCGCTTCTACGTTATCGCCTAATGGCACTTTACGCATGTGTACTTTAAGTATTTGCTCACGACCACGTATATCAGGTAAACCTACTTCTACTTGACGGTCAAAACGACCTGGACGAAGTAATGCAGGGTCTAGAACATCTGGTCGGTTAGTTGCCGCAATAACGATAATACCTTCGTTACCACCAAAACCATCCATTTCTACTAGCATTTGGTTGAGTGTTTGCTCACGTTCATCGTTACCGCCGCCCATACCTGCGCCACGTTTACGACCAACCGCATCAATCTCATCTATAAAGATAATACAAGGTGCCGCTTTTTTAGCTTGTTCAAACATATCACGTACACGTGACGCACCAACACCGACAAACATTTCAACAAAATCTGAACCAGAAATTGTAAAAAACGGTACTTTCGCTTCACCCGCAACAGCCTTTGCAAGTAACGTTTTACCAGTACCAGGAGGACCAACCATTAGTACGCCCTTAGGAATACTACCGCCAAGCTTTTGAAACTTAGAAGGGTCACGTAAAAAGTCTACCAATTCGGTAACATCTTCTTTCGCTTCATCACAACCAGCAACATCTGCAAACGTGGTTTTAATTTGATCTTCGCTCATTAAACGGGCTTTACTCTTACCAAATGACATAGCGCCTTTACCGCCACCGCCTTGCATTTGACGCATGAAGAATATCCATACACCTATAAGCAGTATCATCGGGAACCAAGAAATAAATATACTTGCTAAGAATGATTGTTCTTCAGGTTGTACACCCTTCACATTTACATCATTTTTAAGTAAATCATTTATTAAGTCTTCATCGTACATTGGCATCGTTGTTTGAAAACGCTCACCACTGCTCTTAGTACCAGTAATATTTCCTGTACCGCGGTCGATAATAACTTCTTGTAAAGAGCCACTGCGGACATCTTTAACAAATTGAGTGTAACTTGTTTGACGATCAACTTGCTCGCCACCATTAAAGCTCTGAAAGACTGACATCAGCACAACTGCAATCACCAGCCATAGTATTAAATTTTTCGCCATATCGCTCAAGGGGTTAACCTCTTGTATCCAATTAATTTAAATTCAACTAAACGCCAAGCAACTGTACTACAGTTTGTATCCAGTCGCTACTATATATACTTCCCGAGAACGGGCACGTGAGGCATCAGGTTTGCGTATTTTCACTGCTTTAAAACTATTACGTACATCTTGCAAGTATTGATCAAAGCCTTCACCTTGGAAAACCTTAACAATAAATGCGCCATTTTTCTTTAGTACTTGACTACACATATCCAGCGCAAGTTCTACCAAATACATACTACCCGCTTGATCTACTGAGTTATTACCACTCATATTTGGTGCCATGTCAGAGAGTACCACATCAACATTTTTACCATCAATACGTTTTAGCAACGCATTTAACACAGCTTCTTCACGAAAGTCACCTTGTAAAAAGTCAACACCCGCAAGTGAGTCCATAGGTAATATGTCACAGGCAATTACTTGACCTTTGTCACCTACTTTTTCTGCCAAATACTGTGACCAGCTTCCTGGAGCTGCTCCTAAATCAACAACGGTCATACCAGGGCGAAGTAACTTATCTCTATTTTGTACTTCATCTAATTTAAAAACCGCTCGTGAACGCCAGCCTTTTTTTTGCGCTTCTTGAACATATTTATCATCAAAATGTTCTTTCAGCCATCGCTGTGAACTGGCTGACTGTTTTTTATTTGTCATAAATTAACACGCAACTAATTAGTAATATTCTCTAGATGGCGTTAGAATACCCTTAATTCAAGCCATATTCAGCAAAATTTGTATAAACATGACATTATCAAACAAACAAAAGCAGTTTTTAAAAGGTCAGGCACATAGCCTCAAGCCTGTAGTTTTACTAGGTTCTAACGGTTTAACCGAAGGCGTAGTAGTCGAAATTCAAAGTGCATTAGAAATTCACGAATTAATCAAAGTTAAAGTTCCAACTGATGATCGTGAAACAAAAGCACTTATTTTTGAAGCAATCGTACGTGAAACTGGTGCGACTAAGCTACAAACGATAGGTCACACTATTGTGCTTTATCGTCAAAGTGTTGAGAAAAAAATACATTTACCACGTAACTAATTAATCCTATTTAAAGGATTTAGTACGTTTAAATTAAAAAACCAGCTTAATGCTGGTTTTTTGTTATATAACACTTTTTAATTTAAAAGCTCATTGTATGGTGCGTTACATCATAATCAGTGCCATTACTTCTGGGCTTATTATGCAATATAAAATACTGAGTAAATTGTGTCTCACTCATAGCTGGCACTTTTTCATTGGAGAGTAGTTCAGCCAGTTGCGGCGTCGTATTACTGTGCCCAATAACAACAACTACACCCTTTAGTTTGAGTAACTCATTTTTTAAATCACCTAGCTCACCTGCGTTATACACATTTAATTTGGTATTAAAATGTGCCTGCAAAGGTGCGGCTGTCTGCAACGTGCGTTTATAGTTGCTGCTAAAAAGATGTATATTTTGATGTTCTTTAAACAAAGTAACTAAATTATTTGCACGTGCCTTCCCCTCTTCTGAGAGCGCTGGGTTTTTCCCCGTTAACTTTTCGCTATGACGAAACAAATATACCTCGTCAGGTGCGGCAAATGCCAAACTACAATTAAATGACAAGGCTAAAAAAGTGATTGCTAATATTATTTTATTCATATTTTTTTACCTCGTTTGTATTCTAATAGCCTGTCGATAAATTCAGTTGTTAATTCATTTATTACGCCGGTTTCAGCATTAACGATTAAACTAAAACCAACATTTAAGTGGGGAAACACAACCACATCGCTTCTATATCCTTGCACCCAGCCACTATGATAGTAAAGCGTTTCATCAGCGTAATTATAAACCCGCCAACCTAGTCCGTAATAAGCCTCATTAAGGTGTTTTTTCCACACCCTGCGATGCATTTCTTTTTTTGTATGTGTATAAGGACGCGTTTGCTTTGCTAGAGTATCCAATGACAAAACATCTGGGTATTGCCCTAGCTGGGCTTTTAACCAAATGGCCATGTCATTTGCGCTTGCGTTTACACCCGCTGCAGGTCCCACTTTATAATAATTTTTTTTAAGCTTAGCGCTATACCAACGTTTTGTACCGCGCACGTGTGGTAATGCGTAATTTTCATCCTGAACCATAGATTCAAAACCTAAGCTGGCATCACTCATTTTTAAAGGCGCAAAAATAGTTTCCCGTAACCACTGCGCGTAACTTTTACCACTGCTTTGTAATATCACATTACCTATAAGGCTAAACATAACATTTTGATAACCGTAACATTCGCCTGGTTTGCAAATAGGTTTAACACTAAGTAATTTTTCAACAATACTGGGGTAATCCATACGAGACTCTATCAAATTATCGTACGCATTAGGCACTAACCCACTTGCATGACTTAGAAGGTGAAATACCTTTAAATCATCTTGATAAACAGTCCCTTTGAACTCAGTTATGTAATCGCTAACAGCTTTATCTAATTTAAGTAAACCCTCATTGGCTAATTTAGCTGATAACGAGCCTGCAAATGTTTTAGAAACAGACGCGAGCCTAAACCGGGTATGCTTATTTACTTTTTGTCCATTTCGGGTTTTAGTTACACCCATGGTGTGGATGTAGTCTGAGTTGTTTGTACTTACAATCGAAAGTGCAGCGCCTGGTATACCTTTATTTTTCAGTTTTTTTTGCGCATAACGGCCGTACTTTTTTACAAATGCATCCCAATCAGGATCTGCTTTTGCTGCAAAACTCACAGAGCTAAACAACAAACACAAAGCAGGTAGGCTATACAATAAAGATTTGAGATACTTCATTTTTATAAATTTTATCTTTTTAACTACATCTATGTAGATAATATCATGAAGTTTTGTTTGGACTAACGTACAATACGACGATTATTTGGTTTTTAGTGAGTGTTTAGTACTTATGCGTTTTTTAGTTGTGTCACTTTTTGTTATATTATCAACTGGTTGTACTCTTACAAAGCAGCCGGCCGAGCCACTGGCTATGCCATTAAAGCCAACATTAAAAAGTCAGACCTACCAGCTTGAGTACACCACAGAACACTCATCCCCAAAAGTTAAATCCGTTCAACTTCCTGCACATAAGGTAGTTAGAAACCAAACAGTAAAAATTATTACCGATAAGGCAAGTGTAACCGATAAACTTTTATCGCAAATTAGCCAAGCACTTAACGATAAACAGCTAAAAGTAACCACTAAAAATAACAGCGACTACACACTAACTATTCAGCAACTTGATTTAACTTTCACTGACGATGTTAAGTACGCAATAAAGCAACCTGAGAACCCTTTTACATTATATTCAGATATTGCTCAGCAATACCCAACTCAGGAATGTGCTGCAATATTTGCACAAGTAAGTATGCGCCTCACACACAAAGCATCGGGTGATGTTGTTTGGTTTGCTAAATCTTCTATTGATAGTGCAAGTTTTCATCGTGAGCCACTAGTTTATAGTTTCACCGAAGAGCAAAAAATAACTAATGAGCTTGAGGTTGTCGCTTTTGTCCATCAGCAAAATACTGATGAAGCCCGCATGGAAAGACTTGGAAAAGACATTCAAATTCCTCAGTACAAAACGTTGTCAAAGTTATCTAGCCTTGCCAAGCTTAGTGGTCCATGTAACAGAACAGAAGTAAGCGCATTAACGCCTATGATGCAGTTTTACTTAAGCAGTATATTAATCGATAAAATTAAAGTTCAGTAAATTAGGGTCTGTTGATCTTTACGAATTAAAATTTGTTCAAACTAGGGGCTATTTAATCGCGGCGCTAGGTTTGTAACCTAGTGGGCTCGATAACTGCTCCTGCGTTATTCTAATGGCTTACATCCATGTAAGAATAAGTAAAAACCGAGCAACAAAGCGTAAATAGCCCTTAGGAAAAACACTTTGGGCAGCGCCTGTTTGGCATTAATGCTACGTTATCGCCCATTTATGGGGAATAGCCACACTGCATAGGCTCTGCCTTGCCTAAATACCAAACAGGCTGCTGAAAATTTAACCTTGAAAGTTCAACAGACCTAACACTTACTACATTTTTTTACAGATTAAAGGAACGAATTAACAATATACTACGCTTAATAACAAATAATAATTAGGCCCCATAGGGATGAAAAACACTTTGCTTAACCATACTTTAGTTAGCATAACATTGCTTTTTTGCTTTATTTTTAGCACCACAAGTATGGCAAGTAATCGCTATTATGCAGACAATACGTTAGAACCAACCCAAGGCTTTGCGTGGGATTGGAGTGCAGGTGCAGGCTTTTATATTGAAGATTCTTACCTAATCGGTATCGAATCTTACGATAAAGGCGTTGAGCTTGATTTAAGTCTTGCTGTTTCTTACGATAAATTTTATCTTGATTTTGATCACAATCAACTCAGCGGTGGTCTTGTAATTGGTTACAGCCTTATAGATAAATTTGATTGGGGCTTAGATATACTTGGCACAAATACTCAAGCTGGGTTTGACGAAAAAGGCCTCGGGTTTTATAACCACGGTGTTATAAAAGAACTCCAAGGTATTAAAAAACGTAATTACGATTTTGATGTTGGTCTTAGGCTCTCGCGCCGATTTGAAAACTCACAATTCTCCTTTGAATACCTTCATGACATATCTGGTGCCCATAATGGCTGGGTTATAAATAGCTTTTTTAGCCACATTTTGCCATGGCGAAACTGGGAGTTTAGGTCTGGTGTTGGTTTAAGCGCCTACTCTGCTGACTTTACCAATTATTACTTTGGCATTGATAGCGATGAAGCCACCAGCCTTCGCCCGATTTATACCAGCAATGCCAGTACTAGTATTATCTTTGAGTTCCATGCTGAATATCCAATAAGCCAAGATTGGGTGTTTTTATCCGGTTGGCTTACTACATGGTTTTCAAAAGAAATTGACGACAGCCCAATTATTTCCCAAGGATATCAACATAAAGCCAAGGTAGGCCTACGTTATGTATTTTAGATGGATCTGGGTATTACTGATCTTTCCCAGTACCTTTACTGTTAAAGCGCAGGACCCCCCTGAAGCACTCATAGCACTACCCGACACTTGTGTTGCACTGCGCGAAGGGCGTAATTGCTATGCCGATGTCACACTTACGTGGGAGCAACCTATCATTGGCAATTACTGCCTACGCGATGCAACTTCAAAGTACATTATGCAATGTTGGCTAAAGCAACAAAGTGGTACTTTTAATTATGCTTTTGACTCACAGCAAAGCATTTCATTTGAACTATTTGATAGCAATACATCCAAAGTCATCAGTACAGCAGAAGTAAAACTACAATGGGTTTATCAAAACAGACAAAAAAAACGCCGCTGGCGACTATTTTAATACCAATCGCATTAGGGATATTTTATGGATAACTACGGCACTATTTTACTTGTTGAAGACGATGCATCACTAGCGCAATGGGTTGCTGAATATTTAACAGAGCAAGGCTATACAACGCATGTTTGTCATCGTGGTGACGAAGTTGTTAGCCAGGTCAAAACGTTAAACCCAAATATTGTGCTCCTTGATATTATGCTCCCGGGGCAAGATGGTATCAGCGTATGTAGAGAGCTTCGTAGCTTTTATAATTCGCCTATTATAATGCTCACCGCACGCGATGAAGAGATGGATGAAGTTATTGGTTTAGAAGTTGGCGCAAGCGACTACATAATGAAACCGGTGCGTCCGCGTGCATTACTAGCGCGAATAAAAGCAGCACTGCGTCAAAACAATGAGCCAAATAAGCCACAGGTTAGCCAAAGCGTTATTCAAGTTGGTGCACTTAGTATTAATACCGAATCTAGAAATGTGACCCTTAACGAGCAAGATATAAACATATCAAGCGCCGAATATCTATTATTACACTACCTTGCAAGCAATGCAGGTCAAGTTGTCTCACGCGATGCCGTATTTAAAGCGACGAAAGGTAGAGAGTACGACGGGCTTGATAGAAGTGTTGATGTACTTATTTCTGCACTTCGTAAAAAATTTAATGATGATCCACAAAACCCCGAAAAAATTAAAACTATTTGGGGCCGTGGATATTTACTTGTTTCTACCGCGTGGTAATAGAGCGATGAATAAATAAATGAAAAAGTTTTATATATCGCTTCTAGGCAGTGCACTTTTATCTATTGTGGTATTGGGCTGGCTTATTGATGCTTTTAGTCAACAAGCGCATACCCCACAAGATGAATTTAGTCAGCAAAGTAAAATGATCATGGGTTTTAATAAGCAGTTAGCTAACATACCTACATCTGAGCGCAGCGATTATGTAAAACAACTAGCCCGAGAGTTTGATGTTTTAATTGACTACAAGCCAAATGAGTCACTCGCTTTACCACCTTCTTTATTATTACAAATGCACACGCCAGGTGGGCTGATTTTAGAAGATCAGCAAGGCTTTTATATGCTTTATAGTAGCGACGTTTTAAATCCTTTTCACTTATCAATGCGCTTAGATAAAATTTTTGATAGCGAGCAGCATAACGACATTATATTAACTCTACTATTTTACGCAGGCCTATGTGTATTTATGGGGTTTATTATCGCGCCCTTAGCTAAACGGCTAACTGTCTTAAATGAAGCCGCTAAAAAGTTTGCCTCTGGTAATGTTCATGCCCGAATAAAGGTATCGCACTTTACCTATATAAAAGATGTAGAACTTACTTTTAACCGCATGGCTAGCCAAATAGAGAAACTTGTCGCCGAAAACAAACTAATGGCCTCAAGCTTGTCTCACGACATACGCACTCCTATCGCGTGCCTGCGATTTGGTTTAGATGCGGCATTAGATAGCCATGATGAGCAAAAAGTAAAACAGTATTTAACCCGTATGGAAAACGATTTAGATCATATGGAATCGATGCTTAGTAGCTATTTAGCATTTGCTACTTTAGAGCAAAACGCGAATAAACTAACCTATTCATCAACCAATATTAAATCCTACCTTGAAGATATTTTAGTTCAACTTGCACCAAAACTTGAAATGCAAATGCTCAACGTACAACTCAATAGTACAGATAAAATAATAAATGCAGATCTTCACTGGCTGGCCCGTGCAATTACTAACTTATTAACTAACGCATGTGATTTTGCAAACCAACATATTTACCTCAGTGCAAAGTTACACGAGCAACAGCTTATAATAACGGTAGAAGATGACGGCCCAGGTATCGCACAAGAGAACTTTAGTAATGTATTTAGCCCATTTTTTAGAGAGGAAGATCACCGTAACAGAGCCGATAAGAGTTATGGCCTTGGCCTAGCCATTGTTACCAAGGTAGCTGATTGGCATCATGGCAGCGTTAAAGTAAGTAAAAGCACCCAGTTAGGGGGGGCGTGCTTTACTCTCACTATTGCACAGCACCATAATCCGTAAAGCAATAGTTACAGACTGTAATTAACAATTATTAAACAAAATCAACTCGTTATTTTAAACGACTTAATAACAACAATTAAAATCGATGGTTATAACATACACTTTACTTATTAATTTGTGCTAGATCAGCAAATAAGCACTTTTTATTTTTTTACATTTCCAGTAGATTGTCACCGCCGTCACACAATAGAGAAGTACAATAATATGAGCGCAGTTAGAGGCGAG
>NZ_AUTI01000312.1:0-12562 GCF_000497995.1 Pseudoalteromonas sp. TB25 | reverse complement strand
CTAGCCGCATCTGAAACGTTTACAGGTAACCCAAACTCAGCTAAAGATGAGATTTCACGTTATAACAAAGTTACAAAAGCTGATGTTATGCGTGTTTTTAATCAATATATCAAAGGTAAATCTGCCGTTATTATGAGTGTTGTTCCAGAAGGTCAAACTCAACTTATAGCTGCCCCAGACAACTTTACGCCTAAAGCGCATGATTTTGGAGGTCCATCTACAACTTCAGCTGATGATTTAGTGGCACGAAGAGCTGTTGATACATTTGATCGAAGTGTTCACCCTATAGCCGGCGCAAATCCTGCTGTTGATGTTCCTTCTCTTTGGCAAACTAAGACCGAAAACGGTATTAAAATATTAGGTACGCAAAGTACAGAAACGCCAACCACCGCTATTTTCATTAAAGTTCCGGGTGGCTTGTATAATGAGCAAGCTAGTAAAGTGGGTTTATCGTCAATGACTGCATCGTTAATGAGCGAGTCAACGCAAAACTACACTACAGAGCAAATGAGTAACGCGCTTGAAAAACTGGGTAGCCAGGTAAGTATCTACTCAGATAAAACACATACAAATGTGTATGTTTCTAGCTTAACCAAAAATGTAGATGCAACGCTAAAGCTTGTTGAAGAGAAATTATTTAAACCAGCATTTAATGCCGATGACTTTGAGCGTAATAAAAAGCAAATCATTCAAAATATTCAACATTCAATGAAGGATGCAGGGTATTTAGCATCTAATACATACAGCAAATTACTATATGGCGACAATATAGCTGCACTTCCAAGTACTGGAACGCTTAATAGTATTGAGGCTATTACATTAGATGACGTTAAAGCTTTTTATAACGCAAACTTTAAACCACAGGGCGCGCAAGTCATTATTGTTTCTGATTTAAAAGAGTCAAAAATTGAGCCAAAGGTTAAAGCTACACTTGCAAACTGGCAAGGTAAATCGAGCCCAGTAGCGGTTGATTTCAGTGAACCTAAAGTAGAAACTAATGTCATTTATCTTGTAGATAAACCAGGTGCCCCTCAATCAGAAATTCGTATTGGTAAACGCGATATGGTTGAAGACATTACTGGTGAGTTTTTTAAAGCTAACTTAATGAACTTTGCATTTGGTGGCACGTTTAACAGCCGTATCAATCTAAATTTACGAGAAGATAAAGGCTACACTTACGGTGCTCGCTCTCGTTTTTGGGGTGATAAAACATCAGGCGGCTTTACAGCTTCTGCAGCGGTGAGAGCCGACTCTACTGCAGCGTCTATTACAGAGTTTACTAATGAGCTTAATAACTATGCTCAAAACGGTGTCACTGATGAAGAGCTTATGTTTATGCGTAAAGCTATCAATCAAAAAGATGCGCTTAAATACGAAACGCCTAATGCAAAACTTGGCTTTTTAGCACAAATATTAGAGTTCGATTTAAAACCTAGCTTTGTAAAAGAAAGAAATGAGATTGTTAGCAATATTAGCAAAGAAGAAGTTAACGCCTTAGCTAAAAAACACTTAAACACTAAAGATATGATTTATTTAGTAGTGGGTGATGCTAAAACACTTCGCCCAGAGCTTGAAAAATTAGGTATGAAGGTTGTTGACTACAGTCTTTAACATTTAAATAATTAGAATTACAAAGCAGCTTTTTTAGCTGCTTTTTTTTGCCTGATTTTAGAGTGTTGATCTTTTTGAAAGTAGATTACAAGGAACAACTACAGCGTCTTTTTTTAGATATAAAATATAATTTTGTAGTTTAAACCTTCAAATAACACCCCATTCCTAGCTTTATTATTCAGTACTTATAAAGATTCAATTTGGTAGCATAAATTTAAACATCCAACTTTATTAGGAGGATTTATGGCAAGTGGGTGGGCACGAGACGGTGCAATTCAAGATCAAATTGATGCAAGTGTTAACGACGCCGTACAGTATGCAAGAAGCAATTTAATATCTGGTGCAAGTGCTGAGCTATGTGACGAGTGCGATGAAAAAATCCCACAAGCACGAAGGCTCGCGCTACCAGGAGTTCGCTACTGTGTTGCATGCCAAGCCGCAATAGAAGGTAATGGTGCCAGCGCTAAATCGTTTAATAGGCGTGGTAGTAAAGATAGTCAGTTGCGTTAAAAAAAGGTGCTGCAAAGCACCTTTTATTTAATACCAATCTGCATAACCATTTGAACAATAAATAAAATTAAACCTCTCCATAGTTATACCAACCAGCATAAATCTTTGATCAATCTAACGAATTAAATTGCACTATAACGTCGTTAAAAATTTTTATTTAGAACAACTAGATACAAAAATTTTTGCCTAGTTCTAGCGTAATTTTCTTAACGCTAAATAGACCCCATATATAAGCAGATTGGCATTAAGCAAATTGTTATAACTTGAATTAGTTATTAAGTAATTTAAAATTTACTCATGTCTTCTTTTTTCTGAATTAACTCAATTGCATAGCCATCTGGGTCTTTTACAAAAGCAATTTCAGTAGTACCGCCTTTTACAGGCCCTGGTTCACGGCTTACATTGCCACCAGCAGCTTTAATATCTGCACATGCTTTGTAAATATCATCAAACTCAATAGCAATATGACCATATCCATTACCTAGGTCGTAGCTATCCTCGTCCCAGTTATAAGTTAGCTCTAATACTGTGTTATCTGCTTCGTCGCCATATCCAACAAAGGCAAGAGTGTATCTGTATTCACTGTTATCAGCTCTGCGTAATTCTTTCATACCTAATATTTCAGTATAAAAAGCAATTGATTTATCCAAATCGGCTACACGAAGCATAGTATGTAATAAACGCATTTTTAGTTCCTTTAGTTATTTATTCAAAGTTAAGGGTATTTTTAACTAAGCGCTATTATTAAGCGCGTTTTAGGGGGGTTATATGTATTAGCCATACATGTAGGCATTATATATAAATCACAACCTTAATATGAGAGTAGGCTTAAAACAGTTTGAGTTCGACCTTTATAAATTACCAATTAATGAATCATTTTATTAAATTTTGGATATTTCAATAACCAGCACTCAATTATTGGTCAACCTATTAGTATAAAAAAAGTTACTGATTGTTCAACAAAAGTTAACCTTTGCTTAATTGTGCCATTGCTATGTAACCATCTGTTTTTATAGATTATTAAATTTATTATTGTGTAATTTGTAAAAATATGGCGTTTGCTTGGTTAACTTATTGGTTGACAAAAAAGTCGTATGGTAATACAGTTTTTGCATACCAATTGGTAAGTTACTTGGTTTGAGTGAATACAATGTATTGGTAATTAATCAGAGTTACGTTTTGCACAGGTTAATTTATAAATAACTCAGGCTTAAAGTTACTCTACAAATTGAAACAAAAGACACAGCGTATTTATAGAGTAAATTTTACTTGTTCTTATAAAAGTATGCGCCACATATTTAGGAGTTATTCATGTCAAAACCAATCATCGGTTTCATCGGCTTAGGCTTAATGGGCGGCAACATGGCCGAAAATTTACAAAACAAAGGCTATGAGCTAATTGTTATGGACCTTAGCAAAGATGCGGTTGCAGCATGTGTTGCTAGAGGCGCAAAAACAGCAAGCACTGCAAAAGAGCTAGCTGAAGGTTCAGATATTGTTATGTTTTGTCTTACAACGTCTGCCGTTGTAGAAAAAATTGTTTACGCAGAAGACGGTATCCTAGCGGGTATTAAAGAAGGTGCAGTATTAGTTGATTTTGGTACTTCTATCCCATCATCTACTAAAAAAATTGGTGCTGATTTAGCAGCTAAAGGCGCAGGCATGATCGACGCGCCACTAGGTCGTACACCAGCACATGCTAAAGACGGTCTTTTAAACATTATGGCTGCAGGCGATATTGATACATTCAATAAAGTTAAACCAGTACTGGAAGATCAAGGTGAAAACGTTTTCCATCTTGGCGAGCTAGGTGCAGGTCATACAACTAAGCTTATCAATAACTTCATGGGCATGACGACAGTATGTGCTATGTCACAAGCATTTGCAGTGGCAGAGCTTGCTGGTGTTGACCGTCAACAACTTTTCGACATTATGTCGACTGGCCCATCTAACTCACCGTTTATGCAATTTTGTAAAAACTATGCAGTTGATAATGTTAGCGACCTGGGTTTCTCGATTGCTAATGCAAACAAAGATTTAGGCTACTTCCTACAAATGGTAGAAGACCTAGGTACTGAATCAAAAATCGCTGAAGGTTCATCAGCTAACCTACAAGCAGCGTTTGACGCTGGTATGGGTCAAGGTAACGTTCCTGAAATTTTTGATTACTTCAAAAAGTTAGAAAAGTAATACTTCTCGACCTTATTGAGCGCTTTGAGCTTTAACTTAAGGCGCTTTAACACACATGACACCAATTGACTAAAGTCTTTGTGCAATGTCAGCTTTTTTTAATTCTGATGAAGCACTACTTTCAGTCACAACGAAAAAGAGTTAACTATGCGTTTGATTAATACAATAAAGCTTAGTCTAGTTCTCATCGGTTGCATATCCACACAAGTAGCGGCCAAAGATTATTTTATAGAAAATAAACAAGCTTTTAATGATATCGCAGCTAATCTAGTTGCTGGCGACAAAGTAGTACTTAAAAATGGTACTTGGTCTGACTTCGAAATTTTACTTGAAGGCCAAGGTACAAAAAACTCTCCTATTATATTAACCGCTGAAACTAACGGAAAAGTAATTCTATCAGGTCAATCTAACCTAAGACTTGCAGGTAAATACCTTGAAGCTTCTGGTTTAGTATTTAAAGACGGCTACACACCGAGCTCAGCTGTAATAGAATTTCGTAAAAATAAAAATGAATTAGCCTACAATTCACGAGTTACTCAAACAGTAATCGATAATTACAGTAATCCAGACAAACGAGAGTCTGATTATTGGGTTGCCTTATATGGACAACATAACCGCTTTGATCATAGTCATTTAGTTGGCAAACGAAATAAAGGTGTGACAGTTGCTGTTCGTTTAAACACTAAAGCAAGCCAGGAAAACTATCATCGTATAGATAACAACTATTTTGGCTACCGTCCTACTTTTGGTTCTAACGGTGGNAAGCCATTACTCACTAACTGATTCGCATACATTGGTTGAAAATAATTACTTTGAACGTACCAATGGTGAAGTCGAAATTGTTTCGGTTAAATCAGGTAAAAACATCCTTCGTAATAACGTATTTTATGAAGCGCGCGGTACATTAACGCTGCGCCATGGTAATGGCAATCTTATAGAAGAAAATATCTTCATTGGTAATGGTGTTGATCACACAGGTGGTATCCGCGTTATCAATAAAGATCAAATTGTAAGAAATAACTATCTACAAGGCCTAACAGGCTATCGTTTTGGCAGTGGTTTTACTGTGATGAACGGCGTACCAAATTCATCTATTAATCGTTATCACCAAGTAGAAAATGCGACGATTGAAAACAACACATTTATAAATGTGCGTCATATTCAACTTGCTGCAGGTAGCGATGCTGAGCGTAGCGCAGCCCCAAAAAATAGCGTAATGAAAAACAACTTAATCATAAACCAAAATGGTGAACAGCCATTTACAACATTCGACGATGTAAGTGGGTTAGTATTAAGTAACAACATTGCAGATACAAAAGTGCTTTCTGAGCTAACGTACGGTGTAAAAAAAGATAAAATCACGCTGGAAAAAGCAAGTAATGGTCTACTTTACCCAACATCTAAAAGTTTAAATGTAGGTGCAAAGCGCGATTTAAAAGTACTTAAAAAAGAAGATACCGGTGTTAGTTGGTATGCAAAAGTACCTGCTTTAGTTGATTTTGATTCTGGTAAGACACATTCTGTTAAAGCTGATGTAAGTGCATTACTAGATGCTATTGATAATGCAGAGTCGGGCGATGTTCTAGAACTAGCGCCTGGCCAGTATGATGTGTCTAAACTGGTTAAAATTGATAAAACGTTGACAATTAAAGCAAAGCAGAGCGCAAAGGCTAAACTTACTTTTCAACGCTCTACCTTGTTTGAAATACATGATGGCGGCAGCTTAAAACTAGATGGTTTATCAATTTCAGGTGAAAACGCGCCAGATGCAATAGGTAACAGCATTGTTCGAACGCAAAAATGGGGTATGGTTGATAATTACCGCTTTGTAATGATCAACTCAGAGTTAAATGCTTTAGATATTAATCATTCATTCCATTTCTTTATCACTGGTAAAGGTGCAATGGCTGACGAAATTATTGTTACAGGTAATACCTTTAATACAGTAACAGGTGACATTTTACGTCTAAATACTGAAATTGAAGACTTAGGTGTTTATAACGCGGAATACGTTATTGTCAATAATAATACATTTAATGATGTAGAAGGCGGTGTACTTAAGCTTTACCGTGGTGGCACTGATGAAAGCACATTTGGTCCTCATTTTGAAATGACAAATAACACGCTTAATAACGTTGGCCTTGGTAAGCGTAACAAAGAGCAAGCGAGCATTTATGTTCACGGTGTTCAGGTTACTAATATTAAAGATAATAAATTTGTTAAATCTGCTCCTATTGTTGTAGAGCACACAGTAGGCGAGCCTAAAACTGAAATCTCAGGCAATACATTTGATGCAACTAAAGCACCAAATGTTAAAGAGTTAAGAGTTAAAGGCCCACACACGGCAGTATTAAAAAATAACAACATTTTAAATAAGGCAGGGTAAATACTATGTACTTATTAAAATGCCAAACACGTTTTAAAATAGCTGCTGTAGCTGCAATTACATTACTTACATCACTGGGGGCGCATGCAGCGCACCCAAACTTAGTGATTACTACTGATGATGTTAAGCAAATGCGCCAAGCAATAAGTAGCAACGGTAGCACAAAGTTTGCTACAGCGTTTGAATCGCTAAAAGCGCAAGTAGATGAACAAATTGCACAGCCTATCACTGTACCCGTTCCAAAAGATGGCGGTGGTGGTTATACACATGAGCGCCATAAGAAGAATTACCAACTTATGTACAACGCGGGCATTATTTATCAATTAAGCCAAGATGATAAATACGCAAACTATGTACGCGATATGTTGCTTGAGTATGCAAAATTATACCCAACGCTTGGTCTGCATCCAAAACGTAAAATGGATTCGCAAAATCCAGGTAAGTTTTTTTGGCAAAGCCTAAATGAAGCAATGTGGCTTGTGTACACAATACAAGCTTATGATCTAATTTATGACTCGTTAAATGCCGATAATATTAAAACAATCGAGAATGACTTACTCCGTCCTGTTTCGTTGTTCACATCTGTAGGCCAACCGTCTACATTTAATAAAGTACATAACCATGGAACATGGGCAACAGCGGGTGTTGGCATGGCAGGGTATGTATTAGGCGAACCTGAGTGGGTAGAAAAATCATTATACGATTTAGAAAAGTCGGGTAAGGGTGGCTTTATTAAGCAGCTAGAGATGCTGTTTTCACCACAAGGTTACTATAACGAAGGTCCTTACTATCAACGCTTTGCACTATTACCATTTGTAACGTTTGCTAAAGCGATTGAAAACAACGAACCACAACGAAAAATCTTTGAATATCGCGATGGCATATTATTAAAAGCGATTGATACGACGATTCAACTTAGCTACAACGGTTTGTTCTTCCCAATTAACGATGCAATAAAAAGTAAAGGCATCGATACCATTGAGTTAGTAAATGGGGTAACGGCAGCGTATGGCTTAACCAACGATGCAGGTTATTTAGATATTGCTAAGCAACAAGACCAAATAATTCTCTCTGGTGATGGGCTAAAAGTAGCTCAAGCACTTGATAACAACATGGCAAAACCTTATTCGTTTAAATCCGTTGCCTTCGGTGATGGTAATGACGGTAAACAAGGTGCTCTAGTTGTAATGAGAACGCAGGTAGGTGGCGATCAAGCGCTACTGTTTAAACCTGCTGCACAAGGTTTGGGCCATGGTCATTTTGATAAATTAACATGGCAGTTTTACGACCACGGAAATGAAATTGTATCTGATTATGGCGCAGCACGTTTTTTAAATGTAGAAGCTAAATACGGCGGTCGTTATTTACCTGAAAACGAAACTTACGCTAAACACACTGTTGCGCACAATACGGTAGTGGTTGACGAAACAACGCATTTTAATGCAAATGTTGAAGTAGGAAATAGTAATTACCCTGCACTTAACTTTTTCGAAACGAATGAATACGGCACGGTTTCAAGCGGCGAAATAAGCACAGCTTATAAAGGCGTTGATCTTGAGCGTACGCTTGCACTTATTAACTTACCTGAACTACAAAGCACAGTTGCACTTGATATATTTGATGTTGCAGCAAATAAAGCACATCAGCTTGATTTGCCTTTGCATTATAAAGGTCAGCTTATAGATACCAGCTTTGAGCTAAAAGCGAATGCAACACAACTGTCTGCATTAGGTACTAAAAATGGCTACCAGCATCTATGGCTTAAAGCTCAAGCGCAACCTCAAAGTGGTTTAGCTAAAGTAACGTGGCTAAACGAAAATGGTCGTTTTTATACGCAAACGAGCTTGGTTAAAGGTTATGAGTCTTTCTTGTTTACTCAAATAGGCGCAAATGACCCTCACTTTAATTTACGCAACGAAAATGGTTTTATTCGTCGTGTTGAGGGTCAAAAGCAACATAAGTTTATATCTGTATTAGAGCCACATGGTGAGTACAACCCAAGTAAAGAATATACCCTAGAAGCTGTTAGTCGAGTTACAAAGCTTGAATATAGTCAGCAGGGCGATTTAACACTTGTTGAACTTGATATTAAAGGCAACTCATATTTAGTGGCAATTAATAAAGCACAAACATCAGCTAAAAACACATTCAATTATCAAAATAAAGAGTTCACTTTAAATGGCCGATTAGGCGTTTATATGATGAACAATAATCAGGAGTAAATAGGATGCAAAAGCAAAGCGCAAACTTTTCATTTGGTAACGAGACCGAAATAGAAGACTTAGGAAATGGTCTAAAACGTCAAATGCTAGGTTATAACGAAGAGCTAATGGCTGTTAAAATTTGGTTTGAGAAAGGGGCTATTGGTTATAACCATGCTCACAGACATTCTCAAGTAACGTATGTTGTTGAAGGTGAGTTTCACTTTAACATTGATGGCGTAACTAAAATCTTAAAACCGGGTGATAGCTGCTTAATCCCACCATTTGCTGATCATGGAGCTACCTGCCCGACAGGCGGAATCCTGATTGATACTTTTAGCCCAGCGCGTGAAGACTTTCTTGAGGATTAATTATGCAACTTAAAGGCTTACGTTGGTGGGTTATAGCGCTAATAGCGCTAGCTACCATTATTAACTATATCGACCGCCAAGCACTTAGTGTGCTTTGGCCGGACATTGTTGAAGATTTATTTCCTGATGAATCAGCGCTAGAACGCAAACAAATATACGCTAATATTTCTATTGTGTTTGTATTTGCTTATGCATTTGGTCAGGCAATCTTTGGTAAAATATTTGACTGGGTGGGCACACGCTTCGGTTTTGTGCTATCAATAGGTGTTTGGTCTATTGCAACCGTTGCGCATGCATTTGCACAAGGTGTACTTAGTCTTAGTATTTTTCGCGCAATCTTAGGTGTAGCAGAAGCCGGTAACTGGCCTGGTGCAGCTAAAGGTAACGCAGAATGGTTCCCTACTAAAGAACGTGCTTTAGCACAGGGTATTTTTAACTCTGGCGCTGCTATTGGCGGTATTATTGCTATTCCTTTAATTGCTTATTTAACTATCTACTTTAGCTGGCAAATGGTGTTTGTTTTTGTTGGTGCATTAGGTTTCCTTTGGTTAGTTCCATGGTTAATTTTAGTTAAAGCACCGCCTAGCTCACATCCTTGGCTGACTGCCGAAGAACGTGAATATATCTTAACGGGTCAAAGACGTGTTGATGACAACGGTGATGTAACTGGTGAAGACGAAGAGGAATATAACCCTACAACTGCTGAGTTACTTTCTCGTAAGCAAAGCTGGGGTGTAATCATTGCCTCTGCCGCAATTGACCCAATTTGGTGGCTATTTGTATTTTGGATCCCTATTTACCTAAATGAAGTATACGGTATGGATGTTAAATCTATTGGTATATACGGTTGGGTACCTTATGTTGGCGCTATGTTTGGTGCTTGGTTTGGTGGTTTATTGGCTCAAAATCGACTCAAAGCAGGTTGGAATACAGATAAAACACGTAAGCTTACTATTACGCTGGGTTGTTTAATTATGTTACCAGCGCTACTTGCAATGGCAAATCCAGGCGGACCAACAACAGCGGTACTAATTATGGCTGTTATCTTATTTGGTTTTCAAACTGCAATTGGTAACGTGCAAACACTACCAAGTGATTTGTTAGGTAAAAAAGCAGTGGGTACATTATCAGGTTTTTCTGGTATGGCGGCAAAGCTTGGTGCTGTAGGTCTTACATCGCTAGTACCTTTTCTTACTGCTGATGGTAACTACACACCAGCATTTGTAATTGGTGCTTCTTTAGCCATCATTGCAATGGCAGCTGTTTGGATTTTAATTCCAAAAATAGAACCTCTTAAAAAGCCTCAATAATCTAGATAATAACTGCTATGCCAACATATTTTGTATATGTGCATAGCAGTTAACTACATAGGGTAACTTCCAAGATGAAAAATATTTACTTTATCGGTGAATGCATGGTCGAGCTTAGAGCTATGAGCGCGGCAACACTACACCAATCATTTGCAGGCGATGTTTATAATTCTGCAGTGTATTTAAAACGTTGCTTCCCGCAGGTTACTACTTCGGTTGTTACGGCTTTAGGTCAAGATAATTTAAGTAAAAAAATGCTAGAACGCTTTGAGAGTGAACAAATAAATACGCAACTTGTATTTGCTCACGACACCAAAGTACCTGGTATGTACTACATAGAAACTGATGAGCATGGTGAGCGTAGCTTTATTTATTGGCGCAATGATTCTGCAGCTAAAAAGGTTGTTGATTTTTTAGATGCTGATGCACTCGAGCAGCTTAGCCAAGGTGATATGTTTTTCTTTTCAGGAATTTCATTAGCAATAATTGAAGAAAGTGCACGTGAAGACTTTTGGAAAGTTGTAAAGCAGCTTAAAGATGCTGGGGTTAAAATCGTTTTTGATCCTAACTATAGAGCACGTTTGTGGAATAGTGTAGAGGAAACTAAAGAGCAATATCATTTAGCCTTTACGTTTGCAGATATTACCCTACCAGGCGTTGAAGATTTAACAACACTTTATGGCGTTCATAGCGTAGAAGCAGTTGTTGAATATTTAAAGCCTTACCAAATTGAAGAAATTGTTGTTAAAAATGGCCCTGAATCGGTAGTGACAAAAGAGGGCGATACGCTTCAAAGCCACACTATTGTACCGGTCAAAAACGTTGTAGATACAACATCAGCAGGCGATGCCTTTAACGGTGTTTACTTAGGTGCACGTTTATCTGATAAATCAATTTCAAGTGCCGTGCAACTTGCTGCAAAAGCGGCAGGGACTGTTATACAGCAACCAGGTGCTATTGCTCCAAAAGATATATTTCAGCTAGCAATGGCTGAAGCTGGCATGTGATACCAATTTTATTAAAAACATGATCACCTTAGCGTATTAAATAACTCACTAACTACGTTAAAAATTATTTATATAGAACAACTATGTATCATAATTTTAGCCTTGTTATTGAGCTATTTTCTTATCGCTATAATAGGTCACTAATTTAATGCAATTGGTATAAAAATAAACTGTGTGTTTATTTTATCAAATTTAAACTAAACGGGTAATTAAACTCTTTACCTTCATTAGCTTTAATACTTGCCATTACAACCATTACAAACCCAAAAATTGCCACTATAGGTAGTAATATTAAGCCGACTGCTACAAACATCAGCACAAAACAAACTACATATGCAATTGCCATCGTTATTTGAAAGTTAAGCGCCTTTTTACCATGCACATCAACAATTGGCATTTCATCTCTTTTAATTAACCACACAATTAATGGCCCAATTATTGAGCCAAACGGCACAACAAACCCAGCAAGCGCACTTAAATGGCATAACATAGCCCACGTACGGTCATCTTTATTAACTGGTTCAACCTGCTGATTTTCTTCCATAACACTCTCCTTTTTGTTTTATGTATGTTGCCTCTTAACTAAACAAATGTCTACAAATCAACCAACGTATTTATGTTTAAAAATCACAGCGTGAAATCTTGTGATAAAAAAGTGATAAGTTTGTGAGAGTTTCTGGAGACGATTATTCAATACTCAACTCGAATCATCACTTACAGGAAATAATAATGAAAACTTCTACATTAACAATCGCAATTCTTTTAGCGGCAGNGCTAGCCAATCGACTATGGCCGCAGAATTAGACCTAAAAGTAACTAACTTAACCAAAGGTATTCACTTTACTCCACTGTTAATTACAGCACACAACAGCGAAGACACACTGTTTGAAGTAGCAACGCAAGCATCTACAGCACTACAAACAATGGCTGAAGGCGGCAATATTGAAGAGTTAGTTGCACAAGCAACTGCTGCGGG